>RGMU01000136.1 GCA_010021705.1 Chitinophagia bacterium
TGTGCTTGCAAGGTGATGACTATTCAGACGACAATCCGCACCAAGCAGATATTTTATGGTTTCACAACCTAACAGCGGGCATATTTGCACAAAGTACGATTATCATAAGCCCTAAAACCACCTTTGAAGCAGGGCTTAGGCTTGACTTACCTAAAAATTATGCTGCTAAGCTAATGCCGCGCATAGCATTTTTCCATAAATTTAACGAAAATTGGGGCACGCGGTGGGGTGTGGGTACGGGCTATAAACTGCCACAGCCTTTTGCAGCGCAAGATATTGATAATGTGCCATTAAGCGTGAAATGGAGCGGGCTATCGCCTGAAAAATCTATCGGTGCCAATGCAGAGGTCAACTACAAATGCGAGTGGGATAAAAAAACATCACTCTTTGTTAATCAATCGTTTTTTTATACGGGCATAGAAAATCCCATTCGCTACCAATATGACAGTGCCAACTACCTATCGCTTATCAATGCCTCAAAATCCGTTACCACCATGGGGGCTGACTTGTATGCTAAATTAGCCTTACATACATGGGAAATTTATTTAGGTTTTACTTATACACTTGCCAAGCAACACTATGATACCGTTCAACCATATATTCCGCTTTCGCCAATAAGCAGATTTGCTACGGTAATAAGCAAAAAAATAGCTAAAAAAATAGATGCTTGCATTGAAGGCTCTTATGTGGGTATGCAATATTTGCCTACCGGCAACACCACACCAAGCTATGTGCTGTTGGCTGCGATGTGCCGTTACAAAGCAGGGGAGCATATAACAGTGATGTTAAATGCCGAAAATTTGTTTAACTATAATATGTGGAAAACGCAGCCGGTGTTTAGCGGTAGCATTACCATGCCCACTTTTAATGCTGTTTGGTCACCGATAGACGGTAGGGTAATTAACATCTCATGCAGATGGCAGTGGTAATATTTTTTCTTTAGCCAATATTGGTGTAAATTTGTAATAGAGATGCCATATAATAAGTCAACATTTACTGCCAAAGAAAATATATTGATGCGCATAAGGCGTGAATTGGAAAGCACACCCATGAATGTGCCTTATCCGGAAGTGGAAAAGGATAATAGCTCGGTGTTTGAAAAGCAGGAGGGCACATTGTTAGAAATATTTGCTCAAAATTTTGAACAAACGGGAGGGCAGCTTACTGTATGCCGTAATGAAGCCGATTTTTTAACCCGCATTACCCATTTGTGCCAAACCAAGCAATGGCAAAATGTGATAAGTAGCGATACCACTTTAGGGGGCTTTTTTAGCCAATTTGCACCGGAGGTAATCAAACAGCAAGAGAGTAGTACCCAAGAGGCTGATGCCTGCATAACGGGCTGCGAATTGCTGATAGCGCGTACCGGCTCGGTGCTGTGCTCCTCCATGCAAAATATGGGGCGAACCTCCACCATATACTACCCTGCCCACATTATAGTGGCATGGGCAGAGCAGGTGGTGTATGACCTTGAAGATGCCTTTGCTGCCTTAAAAGCCCGCTACGGCAATAGCCTGCCCTCCATGCTTAGCTTCCATACCGGACCCAGCCGCACAGCAGATATAGAGAAAACCCTTGTGGTGGGTGTGCACGGACCGCAGGAAGTGCATTTGTTTTTGCTGAAGAAGGAGTAGGTGTTTTTTGTTTAATTCATTAAAAAAATGAAAAAACTATTATCAATATTCACTATAGGCAGTGCTTGCTTAGTGAGCAATGTGAGTTGTTCATCTAATCTGGTATCTGCAGTCGGCATACCAAACGCCTTTAAGCGAGTACCAAAGGGAGAATTTCGTATGGGTGACGGACGTTATAAAGATGCCCCTGTACATTGGGTGAGTTTAAATGAATATTATATCCTCGCAACGGAGGTAACGGTGGCTCAGTTTAGGGAATTTATAAATGATAGTAAATACATAACTGATGCCGAAAGTGAAACCGGAGAAGATAATGGTATTTATGTGGCTGGTTCTATTTATAAAAAATCTGGTGTAAACTGGAGGTGCGATGCCGCGGGAAACCGTCGCCCTACAAGCGAAGATAATCATCCGGTGGTTCACATAACCCACAATGATGCTATAGCCTATTGTGAGTGGCTAAACCGCGCTCACCCGGTTGTCGGTATGGTGTACCGGCTGCCTACGGAAGCAGAATGGGAGTATGCAGCGCGTGGTGGCGAAGCCGATATTAAACTGCATGACTATATATTCAGTGGCTGTAATGAGGCAGATTTAGGTAAATATGCGTGGTATGATGGTAATAACAACAATTTTAATAATACCCACGCAGTGAGTACAAATCAGCCAAATGCTTTAGGCTTATATGACATGAGTGGTAATGTATGGGAGTGGTGTAGCGACGGGTATGACTCAGACTATTATAAGAACAGTCCTAAGCAAGACCCTGAAAACTGTACTTCAGAGCTTTTTTTCGTGGTTCGCGGTGGTAGCTGGATTCCTCATACCGAAAGCTGCAGTTCCTCCAGAAGGAACTGCGGGTCTCCTACAAATCGTTACGGTAACTTAGGTTTCCGCGTTGTGCTTGCTGCGAGGAGGTAGTCTGAACTGTGATTTATGAAGGGTATGAAAAATTTATTTTACGTAGTATGCGATATTTCAATAAATACTTCTCCGGCTTCAATAAGTTGTAAAAGGGTGGGTAAATATTGGCTAAAAATAGCACGTAGCTGTGCATTGGATGTATTACCGATATTAAGCCAAACAAATATAGGAGGGCTCCCGTATCGTTCTGCAAGTAGTACGAAGTCGTAATCTTTGCTTAATAAAACTATATTTTGTTTTTTAGCAGCGTCAAATATTTCTTTATCAGTAGCATATAAAAAGCCTAATTGCCTCATTGAATAGCCGTTATAGAAGGCTCATTTTCGTTTAGCCATAAAGCTATTGACGGTGATATTTGTGCGTCTAACCAAAATATCCAACTATTTTTCAACTACTATTGTTGCGTGGTGAAGTTTATATCCGGCATATTGAAGAACTGCTTTAATATCATCGGGCTGTAAATCGGGTAATTCTTCTAATATTTCATTGGCAGACAGCCCGGCGGCTAATAAGTCAAGCACATCTACCACGCGAATACGCATGCCTCTGATGCACGGTCTGCCACCACATTGTAATGGGTTAAACGTAATATATTTTTGCCATGTAGCTTCAACCATGATATTACAAAGATACAAAAAAATAAAATCTAAAACCGTACCCTAATTAAGGTTTTGCCCCACTTAGCGCAAGTCTAAAAGACTTGCGCTAAATTAGTTTCCTGCCAATATTTTAATCTTGGTTATCCTGATTCAGACAAAAACCGCGAATAGGGGTTGCAAATCCCGCCATAGCGGGGTAAACCACTCGCGCTAAATAGGGGAATATACAAATAACCTACCACAAAAATAATGGCACTAACCAGAAAGGGGAGATATAGAAGGGGTCGTAGTAGGGTTGGTAATATTCTACAGTTTCGTATTCTTCTATAACCATGTCTTCTTCTTCAGCGTCTATGCCTTCGGCTTCTATGCGTTTCTTTTCTTCTTTTAGCAGTTCTATCATCAGGGCAGTACCTTGGCGTACAATATCTTCTATCACGTCAGGCGTGCCTAATTGGTCGGGTTTTATGGATTCTTGGCATATTTCTTCTATTTCGTTCCACATTTCATCGCTAAGCAAGTCCATTTGCCAGCCGGTGGTTTCGGTGTCTAATCTATGCTCATTAAGAAAAGACATAAACACTATTTCGGCAGGGTCTGCTTTTTTATAGATAGCTACGGCTAATCTAAGGTCTTCAAAACGAGGGTCATCGGAATACTGCTCCCAATCTTCGTCATTGTCAAAGTCAAAGAACTTGGCAAAGGCAAATTCTCCTTTTGTTAGGTCAACATAAGAAAATACGTCAAACAGCCTTAAATACTCCTGAAAACGCTTGTTAAACACTTCATAAGCGTCTGTTCCCTTTTGTGTGGGGGCATAGTATTTGCCGTCTGCTTTTAGGTAGCCTTTGTTTATCATTTCAATAAACAGGGGTTCAAGCAATTTGTCGTCTCCGGTGGGCATTAGTTCAAATTGCCTGCCATTTTCTATCATTTCGTCTAATAGAAACAGGGCAGTGAAGTTTTTTTTGTTGGTGCTATTGATATATTGCATATTGTTTAGTTGAATAAAGTGAATAAAAAAATCCCCCGCCCCGTATTTTTTAGCTACTTGCCTTAGCCGCAGCGCGCTTAGCTTTAATGGCATCTAAAGCACTGTTAGACGCATTAGAGCCTAACAATTTATTTATTTCTTGTTCGGTGCTTTGGGTGGTGTTAGCCACTTCTGCATGAGCATCGGCAAGGAATTGGTTGGCAGTGGTTTTGGCTTCCATTCTGTCAAGGGTAGCCATAAGCCCGTATGTGTCAATATTGCTTAGGGCTTTATTGATAGACAATGAAGCATCGGCAATGCGTGAGTTAGATTTAATAAGCTCGGTGCGGTGCTTGGCTTCAGTAATAGCATCTCTAAGTGATTTTATTTTCACTTCAAGTTGCACTATGGCTGCGTCTTGCTTTTGGGCATCGGCTTTATATTTTAACGAAGCATTGGTATGTTCTTCATACCTTTTGCTTGCCTCCATAGCCAATTCATTGGCTTTAGCGGCATCTATTTTTCCGCTTTCTTGCATATCAAGCAGTTGGTGGGTTTTGTTTTCCCACTCTTGGGCAAGTTCGGCTTGCTTTTGGGCATTGGCGTGTGTTTGTAGGGCATTAGCCTTTATTTGGGCTGCGGCACTAAGAGCTTCCTGCAAGTTTTCGTTAAGCTCCCTTACAATTTGGTCAGCCATTTTAACCTCGTCTTCTAATTTGTCCATTGCGGCATTAGCATTTGCTACACCAATCCTGAATAAACGTTGTAATAATCCCATAAAATTATAGTTGAAAAAAGTAAAAAATCAAAATAAATAATTAACGTCTTCTACCAAAAGAACGACTACCGC
>RGMU01000137.1 GCA_010021705.1 Chitinophagia bacterium
ATAAATGAAAGTCTTTTAGACTTTCTATGAAGAGTAAAATACTTGCGATAATTTAAGAATTTCACCTAAAATAATAGCAACATTCCCTATTTCACCTTTGCCAGTGCATAGTTAGGGTGTTCAGGGTTTACTATCAGTTCATTGCTGAGTGGGTGAATGAGAACGTCCATATCCTCCATTGGTATTACGCCTAATAGTGGTTCAGCACCGGGTAGTATTAGGGCACGGCAGGTTGTTGACCTGTTTTTGAATCTAAGCTCTACATGACCTACTACATCACATTCTACTATTCTGCCGTCTGCCATTTCTGCGTTTTTCTTACCCAAAACCGGCAGTTGTAAATACTCCTGTATATTTTCGTTGATTACTAATTGGTGCGCACCCGAATCTACAAGTATATTCAGCGGAAACCGCCGCACTTCGTCTTCTCCCATAAGGTTTCTTCGTGCCATTACTATATCTTCACCGTTAATTAGCTCAATATCTGCATACACAAAACCCATATCGTTCGTTTTATGCAAAGGTATTGCAATCTTAGGAAACGTTGGTGTTGCATTTTAATGTCCGCCTCCAATTTGTGGGGGCTGGTTTGAAAACCCCCAAAGCGGAAAAAGTGTACAAACTACCGTAATTTGATTAAATTAGTGCTGTATGTGGGGCATACTTTTGCATCATTAATCAACAGTCAAAAAATATGAGCAAAGTTATTTTAATTACCGGGGCTAGCTCCGGCATGGGCAAAGAAGCAGCCAAAAAACTTATTGAAGCCGGGCACACGGTGTATGCTGTGGCAAGGCGAATGGAACAAATGCAAGACCTAAAGCAAATGGGAGGCATACCCATGCCAATGGACGTTACCAACGAGCAAGATATTGACCGCGTAGTGCAAACCATTATGCAGCAACAGGGCAAAATAGACGTGCTGTGGAACAATGCAGGCTATGGACTTTACGGTGCCGTAGAAGACGTAGCATTAAGCGAGGCGCGCAGGCAGTTTGAAGTAAATATTTTTGGCTTAGCTGCCATAACGCAAAAGGTAGTGCCTTATATGCGCAAAGCCAAAGCCGGCACCATTATCAACACATCTTCTATGGGCGGTAAAATATACTTTCCCATGGGGGCATGGTATCATGCCAGCAAGCACGCCTTAGAGGGGCTTAGCGACTGCTTACGCCTTGAGCTACAGCCGTTTAACATTAACGTAGTGGTATTAGAACCGGGCTTAATAGCCACCGAATTTGGCGATGTTTTGATAGACGGATTTGCAAAAATAGGCAAGCAAAGTGCCTATACGGGCATGATGGACAGAATTGCAGCCGGCATAAAAAAAGTAAGCCAAAACAATGAGGCTTCTAAACCTTCGGTAATTGCCGATACAATACTAAAAATAATTAACACCAATAAGCCTAAAACACGCTATAGAGTGGGTAAATTTGCCAAGCCAATGGTGTGGATGCGCACCTACTTAGGAGACCGTATGTTTGATAAAATTGTAATGACCCAAGTATAACCTTAATTTTGCCATGAACAACATGATAAAGTTAGCAAACATTGCCGACATTAGCAAGCATATTCCGCAAATAGTGCTTAAACATCCGTTAGTGGCTGTAATCAATTTTGCAGCAATAGAAGACCATATTGAAGAAGGTACAAAAATTTGCCTTGATTTTTATTGCCTAATGTTCAAAAACTATTGCGTTAACAATATGAAGTATGGCAGAAAGTCTTACGATTTTCAAGACGGTAGTTTGGTGTGCATTGCCCCTAATCAAATTATTACCTTAGAGGGGAGGGTAGAAAAAAAGGAGGATGCCATGGGCTGGGGTTTGTTTTTTCACCAAGACCTGATTAGGGGCACATCTTTGGAGGCTAAAGTGAAGGACTACACCTTCTTTAGCTATGATGTGGCAGAAGCACTACACTTGTCTGAAAAGGAAAAACAAATATTGTATGACTGCGTTGTAAAAATTGAAAATGAGTTGGCAGAAAATATAGACTCCCACAGCAAGCCGCTATTGGTGTCTAATATTGAACTGCTGCTTAACTATTGTTCTCGGTATTACGGCAGGCAGTTTATTACGCGCAACACAGCTGGTCAAAGCACCGTATCTGCGGTGGATGCCCTAATACTAAACTACCTAAAATCGGGGCAGGTGGAGCAAAACGGACTACCCACCGTAAAATATTTGGCAGAGCAGGTGCATCTATCGCCCAACTACCTTAGCGACCTTTTAAAGAAAGAAACCGGCATGAGCGCACAAGACAAAATCCATTACCACTTAATTAACGAAGCTAAAAGTATATTGCTAAACACCGGCAGTTCGGTTAGCGAAATAGCCTATTCATTAGGCTTTGAATATCCTCAATATTTTAGCAAACTATTTAAGCAAAAAACCGGCAAAACACCCTTAGCATACCGGAATATGAATTAGGGGGGAGGGTTTAGTCTTCTTTTAGTGCCCAAGAGGCAATATAGGCTAATTTTATTCTTACTTCTTCGTTTGTTTTATCGCCTATAATGCTTGCATGTGCCCGGTTGTTCGGGTTGCCTTCTATCTCGGGTATATTTTGTTTTGGTGTATGCTTAATGGTTTGCCCTACATTTAAGTCCAATACTGCCTGCACGTTCACTTTGGCAATATAAAAGTCAAGCGGGTTTTTATACTCCGTTTTGCCATGTTTATACTCTTTTGCAATTATGTCGCGTACACCTTGCGGGCTAATATATTTTTCCCAATCTGTTGATAAATTATTATCATCAGGGGTGTATTTTTGAATGCTTTTGCCGGTACTTCGCCCTGCATATTAGTGCAAAATGTTTTATGTACGCGCCGGTATAAATGCCAGTGCCCTGCTATTTCTTCTTCTTCCCATACTTCTTCCATACTCAAACTATAATTTCAAATTTTTGAGCCATGAAGCAATGTGTTCCTGATAGATATGCGTAGGGAATGTGCCCTTAAATTGGGTACTATCTGACAGCCTATCGCCGTAATAATGAGCTTCTTTAGAGCTATCGTTCCTAAAATTGATAAGCATTCTAGCTTTATTTGCCCGCCACTCTAAATCAACCGACCCGTCGGCGCAAGGTAATATGGAGGGTGCCGCAATAACAACGTGGTAATTTTTAAAGATAGCAGTGCTATATCCTATTAAAAACTCTATTGCATCAAGCCACACAGCATCAGGAACTTTTACTGCACCTTCATCGTCCCAACTATCATCTAAATCAAGTATAGAGGCACTGTTTTGAATGGCTGCTTGGATATGGCTTAGCGTAAGAGGAAGGCTAAAGGAATGGTGTTTTATTTGAAAACTTAGAGGGGAGGAAGCCAGAGACTTAAATGCACCACCCGCGGCTCTCCGCTTTCTTAACAGGTAAGTATTCGGTTTTGTTTTGCCTATATACCCTATTACCGATGGCTGATGTATATGTGTGTGAGGTAGTTCGTCTAAATGGTTAAGTAACTTTTGTATTAAATATCTACTTTTGGCGTATCCGGCATTCCTCCGAATAGTATTAATAATCAATCTAATATCCTCTGGGTTAAGAGAATTTATTTGTCCAAAATCTTGTTTATGAGTTTCAGGAATTGTAGGTCTAACCATATTTTATATTAGGCATAAAAAACAAATACAAATGTATGCCTTTTTTTGTAAATGAAAAGTTATTTTCACCACTACCCCCTTGCTATTAAGTCTATAAGGGCATTCACTTGGTTGGTGGCTACTACTTTAGGGAAGGGCAGGGGTGTGTTCATGGCATCTATCACGGCGCGTGCCATGTCTATTTTGCTGTATGGGTTTAAGAAGGTAAGGCTGGGGGTGATAACGTCATGCACATAAGGCAGTTCGGGGGCTATAACCTTCATGCCGCTTTCGGCTGCTTCTATTAGCGGTAGCCCAAAACTTTCCATGATAGAGGGGCATATCAGGTAGCGGTATTTAAAGTAAAGCTCTTCGGGGGCTATATAGCTATAGTTGTGTATTCTAACCCCCTTTGCTTGCAGGGCTGCTATGCGGGCTAAAAGGTCAGGGGCGGTGTTGTCTATTGTAATGTGCAGGGCGGGGTGTATGCCTTTTTCGTGCAGGTATTCCCATGCGTCTATCAGGGTGGGATAGTTTTTTTGGGGGGAGGGCGTGCTTATAAACGCAAATTCGTCTGCCGGGCGGTTGTCAAAGGGTGTGTTGTGTTTTGCATAGCGTTGGGTATTGTAAAACGGATAGGTAAGGCAGTTGTCGGGGGCTATTAGGTTTATGCGCTTTACTTCGGCTACCATGTGCGGGGTTTGGACAATAAAATAGTCTGTATTTTTCTTAAACAAGCTAATGACCAAATATTTAAGATAAAGCCGAAAATACTTTTTCTCCAACTTACGATGCGGTGCCTCAAGCAACTTTTGGTTGTGCATATAAGTAAACACCTTAGCCTTTAGGCGAATGGGCGGGGGCGTGTTGGCAAAGCAAAACACGCTACTGTATGCGTGCTTATGCAGCTTGTAAAAGGCAAGGCGCGCCTTCATGGAATTAGGGATAACGGTATAGTTGCTTTTTAAGGACTGCGGTATTTGAAAGCGCGGGTCAAGCAAAAAAAAGAAGTTGCCGGCATCTTGCCGTTCCATAATGCAGTCTATGAGGTATTGGAGCAGCACTGCGCCGCCTCCTTTGTTGATATACAGTCCGTCTATGAGTATCATATATGCCTAAAGTATGTAAGTATCGTTAATCAAATATTGTTCACTTTTTCGCGTAAGCAAATATACAACCCTAAGCAAGGGCATTGCATCACCGGCGCATTAAATTATGCCCAATGTGGATAAGTTGTAGGGGGAGGGAGGGCTATTTAATGGCACACCGGATGACCCTACCCCACAATGCCAAAAAATCCGCCTCTGTAAGAACATTACAGGGCAGTATAAGCAGCCACAGCCTGAACGCTAACCATTAACCCCAAAAA
>RGMU01000138.1 GCA_010021705.1 Chitinophagia bacterium
GCCTCCGCAAGTGGTGATAGCACCACCACCCGTGCCACCCGTAACGCAAATTGCCGTGCCGCCGATGATGGTAAAACCTCCCGCACCACCTCCGCCACCCGCACCGGAAGCTATTGCCCAACAAACCGAGCTAAACATAACCCCGCCTCCCCAAAATGGCAATATTACCCTAAAACACGGCACGCACATATCTATATCCTCCGGTGAACCTTATGCACCGGAATTAGACCTCCCCGACTATCGCTTCCCCACCCTTGACCTTTTGGAAAAGCGAAGCACCGGTGCCGTGGCAGCCCTTGACAAAGAAGAATTAGAACACAACAAAAACCAAATTATACAGACCCTTAGCAGCTTTAACATAGAAATTCAAAGCATTTCGGCTACTATCGGTCCCACCGTAACGCTGTATGAAATAGTGCCGGCAAAAGGCGTTAAAATATCCAAAATAAAGAACTTAGAAGACGATATAGCCCTCAATTTGGCTGCATTAGGCATTCGTATTATTGCACCCATACCCGGCAAAGGCACCATAGGCATAGAAGTGCCCAATGCCAACAAAATGATGGTGCCTATGTTAGAACTGTTGGCAAGCGACAAATTTGTGAACAACAAAATGAGCCTGCCCATTGCACTCGGCAAAAAAATAGACAACGAAAACTATATAGTGGACTTAGCCACCATGCCCCACTTGCTAATGGCAGGCGCAACCGGACAAGGTAAATCGGTGGGTATTAACACCATTTTGGTTTCGCTTTTGTATAAAAAGCATCCCGCACAGCTAAAATTTGTGATGATAGACCCTAAAAAGGTGGAACTATCCGTTTACCGGCTAATAGAAGAACACTTCCTTGCCAAACTGCCTAACGAAGAAGATGCCATTATCACCGATATTCGCAAAGTGATATACACCCTTACATCGCTATGCGTGGAAATGGATGACCGCTACGACTTGCTAAAAGCAGCCGGAGCACGCAACATAAAAGAATACAACGAAAAGTTTATTGCTCGAAAGCTAAACCCCGAAAACGGGCACAAATATTTACCGTTTATTGTGCTGGTGATAGACGAATTTGCCGACCTGATAATGACCGCAGGCAAAGAAGTGGAAATGCCAATAGCGCGCTTGGCACAGTTGGCAAGGGCAGTAGGTATTCACCTCATCATAGCCACGCAAAGACCATCGGTAAACGTGATAACCGGTATTATAAAAGCCAACTTCCCGGCGCGGGTGGCATTCAAAGTATCTTCTAAGGTGGACTCCCGCACCATATTAGACACCGCAGGTGCCGAACAGTTAGTGGGCAGGGGCGATATGCTAATATCGTTTGGCAGCGAAATACTGCGCTTGCAGTGCGCTTTTGTGGACACTCCGGAGGTAGAGCGCATTGTAGAATTTATAGCTCACCAAAGGGGCTATCCCACCGCCTTTATGCTGCCCGAGATAGAAATGAACGATGAAGACAGTGCTCCCAAAGACTTTGACCCCAAAAAGCGCGACAAACTGTTTGAAGAATGCGCCCGCTTAGTGGTGCAAACACAGTCAGGCTCAACCTCTAACCTTCAGCGGCGGTTTAACATAGGCTACAACCGCGCAGGCAGAATTATGGACGAATTAGAAGCAGCAAGCATTGTGGGACCGGCAGTGGGCAGCAAGCCGCGTGATGTGTTTATATCTACCGAAGCCGAGTTGCAACAATTATTTGATACTTTTATGTAACTTTGCCCGCCCAACTTTATCTATAGTTGGACGCTTAATACACATTAAATATGAAATTAGTTTTAAAGGCAACTGCCCTGCTGTGCCTTCTTTTACCGATAAGCCTTAACAACGCTATGGCGCAAACCGATGCTGCCAAAGCCAAAACCATTTTAGAAGCCGTTTCCAAAAAGGTGAAGGCTCTGTCCACCTTAAAAGCCGGCTTTACGCTCCAAATATCCAACGGCAAAGCCGGAGGCTCGCAAGAAACAAAAAAGGGCACCATCGCCTTAAAAGGTTCTAAATATCACCTATTATTAGGCGAACAGGAGGTGCTGTGCAACACTAAGCTAATTTGGACCTACAACCCCGACTCTAAAGAAGTGCAACTAAGCAACTATAACCCTAATGACAACAACAGCCTTAGCCCCGAAAAGCTACTCACCAACTTTTACGACAAAAACTACACTTATACCTACCGACAACAAAAAGCAGGTCTCCAAAATTGAAATTAGTATAGACCAAGCCACTAATATGATAGCCGGCGGAACAATTACTATGCAAAATGGTGTTAAAACTATTTATAACCTTTTGTCAACACAAGAGAACAAACCCATACCCGATACCTATTTTGAATGGGATGCCAAAGCCCACCCCGGCGTAGAATTAGTTGACCTCCGATAGCCTTAAAACACCTCAAAAATGCCCTATTTATGAGCATTTTCGCCTATTTTGCTGCTTTACGTAAAATATAACGAAAAAAGTTTGTTTACAATACAATAACTTCGTTACTTTGTCATTAATTTGTCATACTATTAAGTGCACACACACTGAAGAGTATCCGCTTTTTGATATTAAACGCTAGTTTAACTAATTTTGCAGCAAAATGACAGTAGTAGCACACTTGAACAGGGTATTCATGATTGACGATGAAGAGATTCAAAACATGGTCAATAAAAAGATTGTAGAAAAAACAGAGATATGCAAGGAGGTTACAACCTATAAAAATGCAGAGAGCGTAATCCAATACTTAAAGCAACTTATAGTCGAGCAGCCAGACCGGCTACCCGATGCCATATTTGTGGACATTAACATGCCTATCATGGACGGATGGGAGTTTTTAACGGCTTATCAGGCACTCAACATGCCTTTATATCACCATTGTAGAGTGTTTATTCTTAGCTCCTCTATATTAGCATCAGATATAGAAAAAGCAAAAACCTTTCCATTTGTAGAAGCGTTTATATCCAAGTCCCTTTCGCCGGAAGTGCTAAGCAAGTATTTTTAGTACGATACCACTTTTTATACTTGGGTAAACTTTGTACATGTTCTTAAAATGTGTACGAAAATCAACACTTTTTGGACATGTTTTTTATACGTGGGTAAACTTTGTACATGTTCTTAAAACGTGTACAAAAATCTATCTTCTTTGGACATGTTTTTTACACATGGGTAAACTTTGAACATGCTCTTGAAACGTGTACAAAAATCTATCTTTTTTGGACGCGTTTTTTACACATGGGTAAACTTTGTTCATGTTCCTAAAACGTGTACAAAAATCTATCTTTTTTGGACACGTTTTTTACACATGGGTAAACTTTGTAAATGTTCCTAAAACGTGTACAAAAATCTATCTTTTTTGGACACGTTTTTTACACGTGGGTAAATTTTGGGCACGTCTTAAAAACGTGTACAAGAATCCTAATTTTTTGGACATATTTTTTACACATGGGTAAACTTTGGACATGTTTTAGCTATTACTCTCGCCCTGCCCAAAAAGCTAATAATACCGAAGGCAATGCCACAATAGGTAAAAGCGCAACAGCGAAGCTAAAATAGTTTAATGCGATGCCTAAACCCATAGTAAGCAAATGTGTAGCCACTATTAACCATGCCGCAGTAGCATGACTCATGCCCTTGTCTAACAGCAGATAGTGCAAATGCAGCCTATCGGCTTTTAAGGGCGACCTGCCATGTCTCATTCTTATCAGCACCACCCTTAGTGCATCAAAAACAGGCGGGAATAGCATTGCCACCACTACTTGCCATTGCACATAGCTATTAATTACATTACCGGTGGGGCTTGCTTGCTTAGCATTTACTATACCATACCTTAGATACAATAGCGATAGCATAAACAGCGTAAACCCTGCCAACATTGAACCCGTATCACCCATGTATATTTTAGCAGGCGCATAGTTGTAAAATAATAACCCCATTGCCCCACCCGCAATGGCAAAAGACAGCACAGCCAAGCAATCAGACACTTTGCAAATTGGCGGATTTACCATCGTGAAAGACGGAGAATTCCCTAAACAATCTGCCAGTAGTTCGCATACAAATTATAATGTGATCTGGAATACCCGACCCTCTAAAAAGCAAAAAACAGTTTCTACCAACTGGCTGATTTTTGATCTTGGATTTGCCAACTATCGAGACCAAACGAACTATTCATATGCGCAGGCGGGCAGTTACCTGAAAATAATGCGCCCAGGCGATCCGGCTGTGAATGAGGGTTCAACTACTTTGAATACCGGAAAATCGAGCAATGTAAATATTTGGTTATTTATGCAAAGAGCGAGCTTAAGTAAAAATGTGTTGAACCTAAAATATGGACTCGGATTGGAAATGTATAATTTTCGTTACGATTCTCGCATCAGCTTTCGCAATGCACCTGCCCCAATGGCATTCAATGACTCGATTAGCTTTACCAAGAATAAGTTATATGCAGGGTATGTTACAGGTATAGTATCAATCAATTACAAAAAACTTATACCCGCATGGAGCAATATCCTTACACGATAGGTATCCGTTTCAGCAGCTGGTAATTAATGCTTACTTATTAAGACCCAATTTCAACAAAAAAGCACTCGTGTTTTTAAAAAATAGTTTGAATAACAGTTTCCGGTTCAAAAACTATTCTTCCTATTATCAGGTTGCTTATTGCACTAAGGATCGAGAGGATCATAAGGATCCATATGCAAACATTCCAAAGTAGGATAATAAGACACACAATGTCGGTCTATTCGAGTTAAATTCTTATAGGGTAAGTAGCCCAGTTCCTCAAGATTTCTTGTGTCAAAAGTTCTTCCTACAGAAGAGGTAACCATTCTGCTTTGACCCTGAGTGGTAATAAATACCGATAGTTGGTTAATGGGAATTCCATACCGAATCATAAGCCGATTTGCATTCCTAAAATTGGTGGTAGTATGGCGAGCATGTGGATCTATTATAATGGATGCCTCATTAATATTG
>RGMU01000139.1 GCA_010021705.1 Chitinophagia bacterium
AGACAGGGCACAAACAGGAGTTCAAGTTATTAGTAGAGGTTTAAATATTCCGCCTACAGTTGTATCTTTGCCATTATTTTATACATTCATTATTCTCCGGAGCATAGTAGATGCAAAGCCACCGTATTTATTTTGACAATGCTGCCACTACCGCACTTAGCAGCGAAGTTTTAGCAGCCATGATGCCTTACCTTACCGACAAATTTGGCAACCCTTCATCGGTTTACTCTTATGGACGAGAAACAAGACTGTCGGTTGAAAATGCACGCAAAACGGTGGCAAAACTACTTGGGGCACACCCCGGCGAAATATTTTTTACCTCCTGTGGCACAGAAAGCACCAATACCGCCATTCATGCAGCAGTGCGCAATTTAGGTTGCACGCACATCATCACCTCGCCCTTAGAGCATCATGCCACCCTGCACACCACCGAATATGTAGCAGAGCTTACGGGGGCTTTGCTTAGCCATGTAAAGGTTACAGATAAAGGGCATTTAGACTTAGCACATTTGGAAACCTTACTCCAAAACCACAATGCCGGCAGGGCAGTGGTGTCGCTCATGCACGCTAACAACGAAATAGGCAATCTGCTTGACCTACATGCCGTTAGCGAACTTTGCAAAAGGTACGATGCCATTTTCCACACCGATACTGTGCAAACAGTGGGGCATTATCCGTTTAATGTAAGCGATATGAACATCCACTTCTTAAACGGTTCAGCGCATAAGTTTCACGGTCCTAAAGGAGTGGGGATATTGTATATTAACAAGGCGTTGTCTATTAAACCTTTTATTAATGGTGGTTCCCAGGAGCGCAATATGCGTGCCGGCACTGAAAACATATACGGCATTGTGGGCTTTGCCAAAGCCTTAGAGCTTGCTATGGAGCATTATAAAAAAGACAGCGATTACATACAAGGCATTAAATCTTATATGGCACAGCAATTAACCGCCCATTTCCCTGATGTTTCTTTTAACGGAGACGCATTGGGTAATAGCTTATACACAGTGCTTAATGTAGCCTTCCTCCAGTCTGAAAAGTCAGACATGTTGCTATTCAATTTAGACATGCAGGGTGTATGCGTAAGTGGAGGCAGTGCATGTACCAGTGGTGCCAATAGCGTAAGCCACGTTATTCAGTCGCTTTATCCGCAAAATTATGCCAACATAGTGCCCATTCGCTTCTCGTTTTCAAAATACAACACAATAGCCGAAGTAGATAAGGTAATAGCCATACTCAAAGAAGTATTATAGCACCTAAAAAGCCTCTTTGCTAAGCATTTGCACTATTTTATCCGCATCGGCTAATACCTTTTTTGTTTTCCTTTCGTATAGTTTATCGCTGTCAGGTATTGTTTTGCCGTCAGGGGTTTTCCACAGCACCATCCTATCGCCATAATAGTAATATTCTGTTCTAAGCCTGACAGACTTAGCCGGGTCATGCCATACACTATCACCCGCTTCTATGGCTTTAGCCTGTGTGTAATATGTAGGTTTATTGTAAATAACTTCCGTTTGATAAGATGCCAAAAGTTTTTTTCCGTTTTCAAAGAAAAATTCTAATTCCTCACCCTTCGTAACGCCGTGTGTAGTAAGGCAAGCAGTTACTAACTTACCGTCCTCAAAATACCCGTCTAATACCCCTGTTTTATCGCCAATATTATCAAAATATAGCGTGCTTTTTTGGTATTTGGGCAGTTGGCTTTTAATTTCATTAATGCGCTTCACAGTGCCCGATATATCGTCTTCGCTGCATCCGCCCATCATCATAATAACTAATACCCCCCAAAGCCATTGTTTAATTGCCTGCATAAGTTGTTCTGCTTTTTCTCCCGCGAAGGTACTAAAACCTACCAAAAGCTGCCCCAAAAAAGCTACTTCCCCCCCTCGCTCACTTCAATCATTTTTTCCAACTCCTTTTGCGTTAGGATGTAGTCGGTGCGGTAGGTAGGCGCAGGTGCCCAGTCTTTTCGCTGGTTGTCCCATCTTTCTGCAATAGCGTGCCATAGTATTTCTTTACTACGGTTCACTATAAACATATCGCCAAACTGCCCGCACACCGATATTAGCAAATCTGTTCCGCCCGGTAGCTCATTTATGCTGCCAAATCGGGCTTTATCGTCTTGGGTGGGGATATGAGTATTGTTGTTTAGCAGGCAGTCCCACTCCCATATCTTTTGCAAGCCATATTTTTTAGACGGGTTTTCTTTATAAATTTGAGCACACGGTCTCCCTTGTTCATTCAGCATATTATTGTTAAACACCATTAGCTCGCCTGCTTTGTTTAGCCGGCAACAGTGTTGCTCGCAAAATGGTGCATTTTGATAATCATCTAACACTTTTTTACCAAAAGTGGCTACCGCTTTGCCGTCAGGATAGTGTATTTTTAATATTTGGCTAATACCCTTAAAGCTAATATAAATCATACTTTTTTTAGTATCAAAGTGAAAGGCATTGCCATGCAAGTAAAAGTTGCCTACCGTATGTGGCGATTTTCTGTAATAAATATCGTTTAAGTTAAAAAATCCCTTGCTGTTCCATTCCCACACTTGCTTTCCTTGCTTGTCATATTCTATCAATTTAGCAAAGAGCACTTTTTGATATTTCTGGTTTCTTTGAGGGTCATTGTTGGCTATTTGGTCGTTAATAGCTAATACCGTATCTTTTCGGTTAGGGTCTTTAGAAAAATAAACCGGTACCGAACTCATTACCATTATATGCCCATTGGCAAGTTTAATCACTTCATGGTGGTATTTTTCGTCAGGTTCTTTGGTGGTATCATCATTTAATGGCGCACTCCATAGCAGCTTATTTTTATAGTCAATTTCTATGGCTTTGCTGCCGTATAGCAGCGTTAAAGTATGGTTTGCGGTTAGTTTTATATCCCGCACTTCAGTTTCTTTATCACCCGGTAGGTTTTTTAAGTACCACACCATTTGCCCGTTCATATCATATATGGCTTTGCTGCCGTCCACCATTATATAGGCATCTTTATAAGCAGTAGCCGGCTTCACTATGCGTAGCCGTAAATGCTCCGAATCCATTGACTGTGGAAGCGTAGCCGTAAAGTGATGAAGCGTTGCCGGTATGGCTACGCCATTGGCATCAACAGCATTCATCCGCCAAGTATAGTTTTTGTAGCCAAAGGGTAACTTAGCTATCACTTTAGGCTTAGCACTTACGGCAATCTTTATTTTTTGAGCAGAAAAAGTAGCATCATCTAAAACAAACCCCTGCATCACTTCTAATTCATAGCCTTGCGCACCCTGTACCGGTGTAATAGAAAATGGCACAAAAAGATAATTTACACTCTCGCCTTCTTGCGGAGAAAATGACTGTTGCCCAAATGAACTATAAGATAAAAAAAGTAAAGAAAAAGTAAAAAAAAGTAACAATAACTTCATAGGCAAACCTACATAATAGATTCAAAAAAATATGGAATTTTCCGCATCGCAATTATCCCTAATATTAGGGGGGGCAATAGAAGGCAATCCTAACGTCTCAGTTCATAAATTAAGCAAAATAGAAGAGGGCGTTCCAGGTTCTTTAACCTTTTTAGCCAACCCGGTATATACACACTATATTTACACTACCGCAGCTTCAATCGTAATAGTAAATCAGGACTTTGTGCCTACTCAGTCCGTAGCTGCCACCATGATTAGGGTAGCAAGTGCAGCCAACGCTTTTGCCAAGCTATTGGAAATGTATAATGAAATTAAGCTCAAAAAAACGGGTATATCCCCTTTAGCCTACATATCGCCCAAAGCAAGCGTGGGTACAAATATATACGCAGGCGAGTTTGCCGTGATTAGCGATGGAGCTAAAATAGGCAATAATGTGAAAATATACCCGCAAGTATTTATAGGTGAAAATGTAACAATAGGCGATAATACTACCCTTTTTGCGGGTGTAAAAGTGTATAGCGACTGCCAAATTGGCAAAGACTGCATTTTGCATTCCGGCACCGTAATTGGCAGCGATGGCTTCCGCTTCGCACCGGAAAATGAAGAAGGGCAGCGAAAAGTGCCTCAAATAGGCAATGTGCTTATAGAAGACGATGTAGAAATAGGCGCAAACTGCGCCATAGACCGCGCCACATTGGGTAGCACTATTTTAAGAAAAGGCGTAAAATTTGACAATCTTATACACATTGCCCATAATGTAGAAATTGGCGAAAGTAGCTATTTGGCAGCTTGCAATGTGGTAGCCGGTTCCACCAAAATAGGCAAAAACTGTATGTTCAGCGGGCAGGTAGGCATTGTGGGGCATCTCTCCATTGCCGACAATACTATTATCACCGCCCAGTCCGGTATATCTAAAAACATTACTAAACCCGGTGAGGTATATATGGGTTCACCTGCCTTTGAAGCCAATAAATACCGAAAAGCCTACATTCACTTCCGTAACTTAGACACTATGGCAAAGCGCATAGAACAGTTAGAGAAAAAACTCAATGCCCTTACCGAGCAGGAGGCAAAGTAAACACTAATTATACTTCAGCCATACCTCTGTGGCACCATAGCCATATTTGGGTGTTAGGCTATCCTTTTTTTCTACCACTGCTTTGCATTTATCTAAGTATTCATTTACGCGTTGGCGCAGTTTGCCTTCTCCTTTGCCGTGTATTATCACCATGTAGGGTTGGCGATGCACTATGGCTGCTTGCATATTTTGCTCCAAAGCCTGCATTTGTATCGCTACTATTTCAGATACCGTTAGTCGGGTAGCGTCATCTACCAATTTTTCTATGTGCAGGTCTAACGTTTCTAACCCGCGGTGCATATTTTTAGGTGTAATAGCAGAAGCAGACTGCGCTACCACTGCTTCTCTCACTACCGGTGGTGGTGCTTCTATAGCCGGTGGCGGTGCAAAGCGTTGCAGCAAAAGCAGATTAAAATAAGGCTCATTTTTAACCAATAATTGCTCTATTTCCATAGCTATTTTCTTAGGC
>RGMU01000140.1 GCA_010021705.1 Chitinophagia bacterium
CGAGCAAAAAAACTACAGTCAGGATGTAAAAGACAAGCAAGATGCCATAAAAAAGCAAATGGACAATTTGCTGAACAATGAGCTAAAAGAGCAAATGAAAAGGCTGCAAGAGCTTATGAAGCAGCTAAACAAAGACCAAGCGGTGGAGACAATGAAGAAGATGGAGCAGGAGAACAAGCTGTTTAACATGGATATGCAACGCCTGCAAGAAATGATGCAACGCCTTGAACAGCAAATGCGCATGGAGGAAATGGCTAATAAAATAGACAAAATAGCCGAAAACGAAGCTAAAATTAACAAAGCTCTTGACTCTGCCAAAGACCTGACCAAACTTGCTAAAGACCAACAAAACAACGCCCAACAGTTGGAAAAAGCGATGAGTGAAGACATGAAGCAACTGCAAGATTTGGAGGGTAAAACTAAGAAAGATGCTGGCTTAGACAGTATAAAAGACAAAGGGCAAGACGCTGCCAAAGACATGAAAAGCAGCGAGCAGGACATGCAGCAAAAAGACAAGCAAAAAGCCAACGAAGCCCAAAAAAAGGCGATGAAGAACCTGAAAGAAATGGCAGATGCGCTAAGAAAAAATGCCTCCGGCATGAAGCCCGAAGAGTTGGAAGCAGATGTAAAAGAAGTGAGGCAGTTGCTTAGCAACTTAATCAGGCTGTCTTTTGACCAAGAGGCACTTATGCAGCGTACCGCTCAAACTTCTACTTCAAGCCCGCAATATCTTGTTAATCAGGAGGAGCAAAACCGCCTTCATCGCAATGCAATGATGATAAGGGACAGCCTGTTTGCGATGAGTAAAAAGTCGGAAAAACTGCCGGCTATTATTAATAAGTCCACCACAGAGTTGGAGAGTAATTTACAAATGGCATTAGATGCGATTGAAGAGCGCAATACGAATATGGCAGTTACTAAACAGCAATATGTGATGACGCAAACCAACAATTTGGCACTATTGCTGAATGAAATGTTGCAAAACCTAATGCAAATGGATAACTCCGGCGGTAGCGGCAGTTGCAGCAAGCCGGGTGGCAAAAAGCCCAAACCGGGTCCGGGGCAGCAGCTTAGCGATATTATAACAGAGCAGGAAAACTTGGGTAACGCAATGCAGCAAATGTCCAAGAGCAAAGGCAACAAGCCGGGACAAGGCACTAAAGGTGATAAAGAAGGGCAGGGCGACAAAGAAGGACAAGGCAAAAAAGAGGGGCAGGGTAAGAAAGAAGGAGACGGCAAAGGTGAAGGCGAAAAAGCCGGCAAGAATGGTGGAGAAAAAGGGCAAAATGGCAATGGCATGGGTGGGTCAGGCGAAGGAGGGGAAAGTGAGGAAAACGGAGATGCCGAGCAAATAGCGCGCATGGCAGCCCAACAAGCAAGTATTAGAAGTAAGATACAAGAATTGGCTACTTTGCTGAATAGCAAAGGCATGAATGCACAAGCCAAACAGCTAAGGGAAATGGAGGGTAAAATGGATAAAATAGAAACCGACCTTGTGAACAATCGGATAACGTCTGAACTGCAAATGAGGCAACGGGAAATACTAACCCGCTTAATAGAAACGGAGAAAGCGGTGCGCAACCAAGAAGAAGACGATAAGCGAAGTTCGCAGTCGGCTAAGGATATTAGCCGTCCCATGCCACCGGCATTGCAGCAATATTTAACAGAGCGTAAAAACTTATTGGAGTTGTATAAAACTGTTCCGCCACAGTTGCGCCCCTACTATAAGTCTATGGTAGAACAGTATTTTCAAATTATTGGCAATAATCGTTAACCTTTTACGGTAGTTTTTTCCCAGCCCCACGCGCCTAAGCCTGCCAATATTAGCGAAATGGGTAGCAAGTAGTGCGCGGCAGCAATGGGTCCGGTAATTAAGGCAAAGTATAGCAGTATGCCTAATAGCCATAACCTTAAAGTCTTGCCGGTGTAGGATATTAGCATAAACCGCACACAGCCGGCTATTTTAAGCACATTAACCAGCAATACCATGAGCGCAAGCACTGCCGAAGGATTGTGCCGGATATACGGAAAAATGCCGGCTATGCCTTGCCGGTTTAGTGTGGCTTTAAGCCCTTGTTCTTTTTTACTGTATAGGCTACCATAGGTTAGTTTGCCGGTGTAAAGGTCAAATTCTGCTTTGCCGGGTTCAATGAATAAGCGCGCACTGTGCCACAAATGGAAACCTATATACCCTAACGTATGTTGTGCAATAATGCCCCACCCTACCCTTTTAGCCATAAGGGTGCGGCGCGTATAGTTGGGTTGTGGGACAATGGCTTGCCGTTGCAGGCGTAGCCACCGGGTGCATGAATCTGTGCCATATTGGCTTTTAAGGTAAAGGTGGGGATAATAGAGTGCATTAAAAGCCTCGTTGCTGGAATAGTGATATAGTCCGGTGCGGGCTTTGTTCAGGCTGCAATAGCCTATCACCACCATTAAGGGTAGGCAGGCTACGGGTATTGCATATTTTAATACCGTTTTGTTTTTATAAATATAGAATAAAATCCAACAGATATGGATATAAGCAAGGGGGTATGCAACGGGCTTGGTGAGCATAGCTGCTATTAAAAAGACGCTTGCCGAGAGCAAGTGTTTGATAGAAGATTGAGCAAGCAAGCGGGCACAAGTCCCTACGTAAAGCAATATAAACGTTTGCAAAAGCACGTCAGGGGCTATAGTGTTGGCGTAAATGCCCTGTGCAGGAAAAAACAGCGCGAATGCGGTAAACAGCCATATCGCACGGCGTGGCATTCCCCATTCGCTTACTAACTTAAAGGCATAGATGATATTACATACAGAGAGCACATTTTGCAGTGTAAGCACCCACCAATTATTGCCCCCGCAGGCATAAAATAATGCTAAAAGTGCGGGGTACAGGGGGGGGCGTTGTGTCATGTATTCAGCAAGGTGGGGCATGGCGGGGCTGCCACTGTATAACTGTCCTTTGTGTAGCAGGTTTAGTGCGGCATATACATATTCATAGCTGTCTCCGTTGTATATGTGCTTAAACACCCACGCGCAGTAAAAGTAGGCAATGTGCACCGCCACCGTTAGGGCATAAAACAGGATATGGCTATTTTTTTTTAGCATAATCAGGGTTGGGCGCGCAACATACGCAAGTTATTGTATATATCTTTTTTTAAGACAACATTAGTGTAGCCATAGTCTAAAAATAACTGTTGGGTGGCATGAGCGCGTTCTGCTGCTACTTCACAATAAATAGCCCCCCCTTCTTTAAGCCTCGTTTTGCCGAATATGGCTATTTGTTCATAAAAAAGTAAGGGACGGTTTTCGGGAGTAAATAGTGCGGTATGTGGCTCATATTGCACTACATTGCGGTGGAGGCTATCCATTTGAGAGGGGACAATATAGGGCGGGTTAGATACTATTATATCGTATTGGGTAAGGGCTTGCCATTGTTCCTGCGCTAAAATATCCACATTAAGCAATTCTACGGCTACGTGCAAGTGCTGGCTATTGGCGGTTGCGGTTTCGAGAGCGTTTGGGCTAATATCAATGGCAGTAACTTGCCATTGAGGGTTATAATATTTCAATGTTAAAGCTATGCAACCGCTACCCGTGCCGATGTCTAATACGGCAAGGGGTTTTGCAGCACAAGTGCAAAACACTTGCGCTAATTCGGGGCTTGCAGCACAAGTGCAAAACACTTGCGCTAATTCGGTTCTTATCCAATTTATTAACTCTTCAGTTTCCGGACGGGGTATAAGCACACTTTCATTCACAGTAAACACTAATCCTGCAAAGTGGGCTTCGCCGGTTATATATTGAATAGGCTTGCCGGCTTCCAACTCATGGAGGGCATGGCTAAAATATGCCCCCTCCGTAGCAGAAAGGGGCATATCTTTATCTATTATTCTTTGCAGGTGCAATTTATGGACTGTTTTTTCCATAAGCAGGTGGGCAATGGCTGTAGCTTCTCCGGAACCGTATAGAGCGGTCAAATTTTCCTTTGCTTTATGAAAAGCCCCTCCAATGGTTAACATCTATCTTAAAAATAAGCAATTATGAATGCGGGCATAAATATAGATTATCAAAAATAAATTACTTTCGTATTCTGTTTCGCTATGCCGTAGCATTTTATTGATATTAATAGTACGGTAGACGTTCATGCAATCATTTTTATAGCAAAAATAGCTTTATATAATCAACCTCGTGTAGAACGAGGCAATCAA
The DNA here is from genome assembly GCA_010021705.1 of Chitinophagia bacterium. Classification (GTDB taxonomy): domain Bacteria; phylum Bacteroidota; class Bacteroidia; order Chitinophagales; family Chitinophagaceae; genus RGMU01. The sequence goes on from RGMU01000140.1 coordinate 4,194, forward strand.
TTTAGATATGATAAAATACATTTCATTAATATTAAGCATAGTCTCCGTTATTGGTGTAGGCTATTTGTGTATGAAGCAAGCACCGGCAAGTAGCGGTGCAACGATAGCCTCTAACGGAGGCATGAAGGTAGCTTTTGTGAATATTGATACTTTAGAGGCGCATTATGAATTTTTAAAGTCTAAGCGGGAAGAGTTTAAGAAAAAGCAAGAGGTGATGGAAAATGAGTTAGAAAAAGCGTATCAACAAATGAAGCAGAAAGGAAGGGCGATAGAAGAAAAAGTAAACGCGCAAAGCATTACGCAAAGTGAATATCAAGTGGCAGAGCGGGAGCTACTACTCATGCAACAGTCGCTTGAGACACGGAAAAATGAGCTGACAGAAACGTTAATGAAAGAGCAGGAAAACTTAAACAAAGAAATTAAGTCAAAGCTGAACGGCTATTTGGAAACGTATAATAAAGACAAAAAGTTTGACTATATAGTTTCATTTTCAGCTGCGGGGGGGAGTCCATTTATGTATGCCGATAAAAAGTGGGATATTACGCAAGAGGTGATTAAAGGGCTAAACAGTGCCACCAAAAGCAAATAATTAGCGTGGCAACAGACATTCCATTTTTAGCTATTTAACCTATTTTTTATGGCTCAGCAGCAACTAAAAACATCGCTAA
>RGMU01000015.1 GCA_010021705.1 Chitinophagia bacterium
TTAATTCCACCGTTAGAAACACCTATTGCGCAAAATTAGGATAGCTTTAATAGTTGGGTTGATGTAATATACTAATAACAATAGCTAAGCCCCTAAAGGCTTACGTCTAAAGCTATACTTTAAGTACAGTCTAATTTGCAGTGAAAGTAATAGGTGCACCTTGTAGCAATACACCTCCGGCGTGCTTTGCGGTGGCTTGCATGGTTTGGCTACCGGTCATTGCCCCAAGCATCCATGTGGCACCGGCGTAACCGCTACTATCCGTAAAAATGCTGTTATAGGTTAGCGAACCACCACCCGATGTTACGCTAAAATATACCGGAACATTGGGCTGCCCTTTGCCTTTGTTGTTCATTACCCTTACCACAAGGGGCATAGGCAGATAGCTGCTTAAAGCTCCGCGTTGTGCATCGCCGGAAACGTAGGTAAGGGTATATGGCGTGGCGAAAGTAAAAGAATCAGTAGGCTTGCCCACGCTATAGTCGCTAACGCCCTTAGCTATGCCTGCCGTAAATAAAGAGCAAACAGGCGATAAATACCCACCTGTAGTAATATCCCACTCCGATGCCGTGCCTGACCTGTCTGCCGTAAAATACGTAACCAATGGCACAGATACTGTGCTTATAGGGTTGCCGCTCAGGGTTATCCGCATACTTGGAGTAAGATATGACGTAAATTTTGTAGTAGGGGCACTACTCAATACATTGGTACTTATGTCTATGGTAGGAGCAAATGAAGAATTACCCAACCAACTGCCGGTAGCATATACGGCATCTAAGTTGCCGTTAGCATTGGCATTGATGGTAACTTTTTTGTTAGTTCCACCGCCAAAAGAGGCTGATGTATTGGTGGTTAAGAGGGTCTTTTGAGCAACTACAAGCGGTATGCCACTCACCCAAATAATGTATTTAGAGCTTGTAAGCGAAAGCGTATCATAAACGTCATATTGTCCTCTCATCGTTTGAACAAACTCTAATTCCGCTGCGCAGGTCATATAAGTTTTAGAAGGCACAGAGGCTGCATAATTGCTTAATTTACCGTTTTTATACTGCAAAGTGTAGTTCCACTTGCCGCTTATCATTATGCTACCGTTATTAAAGCGAACTGTGGTGCCGTCTTGGTCTATAATGTTGGTATTGTTAAAACTAAACGAGTATAGATAGGCATATTTAGGCGTAAAGTCGGCAGTAAAGGCAATATCCGCATCTTGGAATACGTCTTCTAAATTGGCAGGGGCTGTGTAAACAATTATGTTATCTTTATCGGCAGAAACAGATAATATTCTGCGAATGTAGCCTTCGCCGGTAGTGCCTACTATTATATTTCCCGCCACAAAGCTACCATTGTGCAATATATCGCCCTGTGTACTGTTTACGGGAAATATATAAGTGCCTTCCGATAATTGCGCTTCTGTGGACAATAGCGGGTAAACGGTACTGTCTATCACCGTAACGCAACATTTAAGTTGGGGGTTGTTGGCTTGCGTGCCTCCGTCTTTGCTTTTTTTAACGCAACCTGTGATACTCCAAAGCGATACCAGCAGAATAAAGATGTATAAATTATATTTCATACCGGTTTATTAATTTGTTTTAAGGTGAAAGAAAGTTATTTGGTAAATAGAATGGAAAGGCGCAAACCTACCGATAAAGCGTGCTCTTTGGCATTGTCAACGGCAAGTAAGTTTGAACCGGTGTAGGCTATGTAGGGACCTCCCATAAGGTTTAGCTTACTTGTTTTATACACCATGCCAAAGCCTAAAGAAGGCTGAAAAAGCACTTTTTTATACCTGTTGTTCAGGTTTACGGTAGTAACCTCATCTTCATGGGCATATTGGTTATAGGCTGATACCCTAAACGCAAGCGTGCCTGCAAGCTGCATATAATAGCCGTATTTAGCCTTTAATACGCCATTACCGTAATAAATCGGCTTAGTACGCTCTGTTTGTAACGTAATGGGAATGCCGGCATACCAATAGCGCACATTATCATAAGCCACCGCCCCATTCACCGATGTGTCTTTGTGCGTATAGGTGTATGCTAATACCTCTATACCCGCCGCAACGGAGTTTTGATAGGGGCATTTAGAGTGAAACGCATAACCTATACTCGCATTGAAGCCCGTACTTGTGCCGATGTTGGTAGTTGTTTTACCACCAATTTTTGTGGCATAATTAGCAAAACCGCTAAACACGCTTCCGGCTATAAAAAACTCACCTGCCGGCTCTTTTTTGGTAGAATCTTCCGCTGAAGTGCGGGTATCCTCCGCCTCTTCCGAGTTGGCGTTAAGTGGATTTTCACCTGACTGTGCATACACAAAGGGCATAGCACCCAAGGCTAACAGAAAGGCAAAAACATATTTACGAAAATGCTTATACACTATACTCATTTTTTGGTGTGGGTTTATAGTCCGTTGTAGAACTAAAACAACTCGCAATGATACAACATATTGTTGTTATTATTAAACAACTCCAACATTTTTTCCACATTTTATACTGATTTCCCTTTCCATTTGCCGGTCTTTAAATACAGGAAAGAGAAGATAAGCAGCGACACCCAGTACACATATTCCGAAGCCCAACAAATGTGAAGCGGGGCGTGCTGTTGCTGTATCACTATGTAGCAATATACCAAATATAGCATTACACAGCTAATTTCTATGGATAAATTCACAAACGTATTGCCCGTACCCACCACGGCATTAAATGCTGTGGTGGCTATGCACATAACCAATGTTCCCGAAACTACAACTTTAAGTGAAGGTATGGCATATAAAATTAGTGCTCTATCCGAGCTATAGAGCGATAAAAATTGATACGCAAATACCCATAAAATAATGCCCAATATTAAAGTATAACTAAAACTAAGCAATGAAACTCGTTTGATAATCAGTGGAACTAAGTTTGTATTTCCTTGCCCTATTACGTTACTTACCATTGTGTTGCAGGTGGTGGCAAGTGCCCATGCCCCTACTGCCACCAACCCAAAAATGCTCCTAAGCATTTGCGAAGCTGCCAAAGCCTGCCCTTGTAAATGCTCAATAAAAAAGAAAAAGATAAGCCAGCCTCCAATACTAAACAAAAATTGCACAATCAGCGGCAAAGCAACCATTATCATTCTGCCCACCAAATTAAAGTCTATTTTTTGTAACAGTTGAATGGAGTAAACTTTATGTAGCTTTTGAGAAAAGAAAAGAATAAGCGTGGTAGCAGCAAAAATGGCTTCTGCCAGCACCGATGCCACAGCAGCCCCATCAAAGCCCAATGCCGGAAAGTTAAAATGCCCAAATATAAGCACATAATCTAAAGCAATGTTTGAAATAGTAGCCGCTAATGAACCCCACATCAGCAACTTAGAGCGAGACGTGGCAATGAAAAACGCATGTACCAACTGCCCTATCATTACAAAAGGTATGCCCCATAGCCTGCGGTGCATAAAATGGAGGCTCATCTCCCAATTTTGCTTATCGTGCAGATTATTGCCAAACAAAGAGGGCATTACCACCCATGCCAAAACAAGCAAAAGGGCAGAAAAAGCAAGCGACAGCAAAAAACCCGTGCTTAGGGTACGCGCAATAGCCCCTTTATCCCCCTCACCCGCCCTGCGGGACAGCTGCACCTGAATACCGCTACTTAGCCCATACCCTACCATAGACAATATAAGGTAAAAAACGCTTGTAATAGCATTTACACCCAATTCCCTTTGCCCCAACATGCCAATAAACACATTATTCGTAAAAAAATTAGCTTGCGGAATAAGGTGCGCTATGGATATGGGTGCAGCAAGTTTTATAATTTGCCGGTATGAGGTAGATAACTTTAAATTTTCCATGAAAATATTGCGAGGCAAAAGTAGGGTTTACCACGCAATAAACACTATTTCTCTAATTCCCTCTTCATAGCCTGCGCTTGTAGGTTGCCGGGAGCAAGGGATAGTATTTTATTCACGCATTGAAGGGCAGCAACATTGTTGTTTTGAGCGTGGTGGGCTATTGCCATGTTAATAAGGTTTTGCACATTGTCAGGGTCTAAGTGGTAAGACGCTTGCATATAATGCAGTGCTTGCGGCGCATTGCCCATCAGCAAGTGGGTATAGCCTAAATTAGTAAGCGCACTCACATGCAGGCTATTTTGGGCAGTTATCTGTTCAAATGTTTGAAGTGCATCTGCATATTTTTGAAGGTCTATATAGCACATCCCTAATTGGTTTACAAAGTCAAGCGCATAAGGTTTTAAGGCTACTGCTTGCTTATAAAAGACAAGGGCTTGTTCGCTTTTACCTTCAGCGTGAAGTGCCTCCGCTACCCTATAGGCTGTCCATGCGTCAAGTATAGCGGTGGGTTGCAGCCCTTCGGCTAAGGTTATTATTTTACGATAGTCTTTTTTCAAAAAAGCTATTCTTATCAAGTCTTGCAGCGTAAAAATATCTTTAGCATTTAGGGTATTGCAATAAAACAAAGCCGAGTCAAGTAAAGCCGGAGTGGGTGCATAACGTTCATAAAACTCAATAAAAGCCCTTGCTGTGGCTTTGGCACCCGGCTGCGCATTGTTGTAGCACCGCATACCCAAAAAGGCAGTAAGATTAGGATTAGGGTTTTCTGCGCCGGCATGTGCCCTTATGTAGTGGTCGGTAACTGCCACGTGGGGTATGTCTATACTGCCATTTTTGGGCATGTGGCAGGTAATACAGTTGTCATTTTTAGTAGCTCTCACAAACGGTTTTTCTTTGCATTCCTTACTGCCTTTAGCCGTGTTGTGGCATTGCAGGCAGGCATTTATAAAAGTGGCTTGAGGCGTTACCTTAACGCTAATGTGCGGATTATGGCACGAAATGCAACTCATTTTACCCGACTCCACATAGCACCTACTCTTTTTCATACGCTCCACATGCGATGCCATTATCATTTTGTTGGGCGCACCTTCATACTCCGGCATATATACATTCATTACCTCCGATAGGTGCATACCGGGTCTAAAGTCAAAAAAAGTCTTTTTATCATTAAGCACCGCAATGCCCTGTAAGTGGCATCTTTGGCAAAGGTTGTTTTGCAGTTCGGTGGATAGCCGGCGCGGGTTTACAATGGTATAGTCCGGTTCTTTGGCGGTATCAATTATTTTGCCTGCCATTTTGTCTGCCACGTGTAGGCTACCCGGACCATGGCAGCGTTCACAATCTATACCTAAAGGCACATTAGCATATTTATTAACACTACCTTCTATTAACTGCGGATACGCATTGTGGCAACTCATACACTCCAATTCTATCATGCGCTTAAACCGTGTGTTCTCTCCCCTCTCAAATCCGGGTGCTAAGTCCCACCGGTGCTTTTGCGTGTAAAACGTAATAGGTGCTTGGTACAAATACCCGTTTTGGTCTATGATGTGCGAATTGGTATGCTGCCCCGACCCCACAATATATCTCACCCACTGCAAACGGCAGTGTACTGTATCTGCATTTTCAATACGGTATTCCATGATAAAAAGCGAATCTTGCCTCCAAAACGGCTTGTAATAGTAATTCAAAGCAGAGTCATAGACTAAGGCATGAGCCGGAGAAAAGTCCCCCGCCGACTTTTTAGGCGTAGCCAACCCAAACGACTTACCCATGCCTGTTTCTATAAAGGTTTTATACACTTCTTCATGGCAACCTTTGCAGGTATTCATGCCCACATAGCGCGCAGTAGTGTCATACACATTGCGCCAAAGCGAACTGCCTTCGGTGGTAGAGGTGGTTTTAGGCGTACAAAACAGCGACAGGCACAAAAAAATTATGCCTACTATAACAATCAAAACTATTTTTTTATGCACCATTGCGTAAACATTGTGAAAAAGCAGTAGTATTCCCCCACTTTTTTAGCACAAAGAAAGTAATTTTGTAGTGTGAGTTATATCAATTCATTTTAATACTAAAATGCGGTTTAACGCAACCCCCAACTTTACATGCTAATCATCAACGAAGGTAACGAAAGAAAAGGAAACAAACGCTTATTAATAGACGAATACACCTCCCCACTCCACCGCATCATGTGGGTCTATAATGCCGAAGAACCCGATAAACGTAGCTTTGAAAACAATGTATGCGCCTTCCACGTTGGCAACGGCTATGTGCTTACCGTTGCCCATAATTTGCGCACACAGGCAGGCATCATAAAATCTATAGACAACGATACCTTTCATAAAGAACTGCACTTTAAATTAGACGGAGCGCAAAAAAACTTTTGGTTTGACAACTACTTTGTAGATGATTACAGTAAAAAAATGTACATCAAGCAGCTAAACCCTGAACATTTAGAAAGTTTGGCACAACTTATGCGCATAAAAAGGATAGATACGCGGTGGGAAACCTTAGCCGCTAAAAAAATTTGCAACCCTTATTTGGTAATACAGTTTAAGCAACCTTCGTTTTATGGTACAACGGAGTTTGAAAGCCAATTTGCCCCCTACCAAACGCTGTATGAACGCGAATCGGGCAGGTATTCCTATTTCTTACCCTTGCAAATAGAAACTGTATTTTACGCAGCAGACATCGCTTTGTATAAAATCATCAATACCCCGCCTGCTGTAATCAATAAAATACCGTCCATAGAGCTTGATTTTGAGTTTTTGGAAGAAACGCCCACCGGCTTTGCTTGCCTGCAAAGTGCCCCTAACAGCCCCTTGGGTAGGCTGCTAAGCCAAGCAACCATAGACGGTATGCTTGACCATTTTAGCATGTTTTATGATGACTTTGGAGGCAATTTTCCGCTTACCGGCTACCGCTATCATATATCAGGCTACTTTAGGTTTGGCACATCGGGTGCACCTTATATCTATTACAACACCGCTTCGCATACCTTTAAGGCAAATGCCATTCAAAGCGAGGCAAGCGGTATTCAGTTTTCCATTAAAAACGACAGGGACGGCAATTTTCAATTTATCAATGCCATTGCCACGCCTTTGCAAAATATAAAGGATGAGTTATTAAAAGTAATAAAAGCATAGCGTGATAACGGTAGAAGAAGCTGAACACATACTTAACACACATCCAGGCACATGGGGCACAGAGCCTATTCCCTTAACCCATGCAGCAGGCAGAGTGCTTGCCGAACCGGTATATGCCGATAGGGATTTACCCCCTTTTCCGCGTGCTACTATGGACGGTATAGCCATTAATTATACCGATTGGAATGCCGGTATAAAAGAATACAACATTATAGGCACACAAGCTGCCGGTATGCCCCCGCTATCACTAAGCGTAGCCGGAGATGCCGTTGAAATTATGACCGGGGCTACCCTCCCCCATAACGCCACCACTGTAGTGCCTTATGAAAGCCTTACACTTAACGGCAACAAAGCCACAGTGGTTGCAGAAACTGTGCACAATGCTAAAAACATTCACCCGCAAGGCATAGATGCCATAGCCGGCGCATTGCTATTAAATGCTAATACAATAATAGACCCCGCCACAATAGGCGTTTTAGCATCCGTAGGCAAAGCAACTTTATTAGTTAAACAAATACCTAAAATTGCTATTATAGCCACCGGAAATGAGCTAATACCCGTTGACGAACAGCCCAACAAATACCAAATACGGCTATCCAATAGCTACAGCCTGCACAGTCTATTGGCGCAAGCCGGCTGCCAAGCTGATACCTTTACCCTTGCCGATGACGAACAGCTACTTACTCGGCAAATAGACCACATTACCACCCAATACCCCGTTGTGATAACAACCGGCGGCATATCCAAAGGCAAATATGACTATTTACCGGAAATATTACAAAAATTAAACACAAAAATATTGTTTCATGGCATTGCACAACGCCCCGGCAAGCCCTTTCTGTTGGGCATGAGAGGCTCTACCATGCTCTTTGCCCTACCCGGCAATCCCGTCTCTTGCTTTATGTGCACGCTTCGCTATGTTATGCCATGGCTCTACCACTCGTATGGAATAACCACGCAAAGATATATTTATGGTGCACTTACCCAAGACATTGAATTTCTACCGCAATTAACCTATTTTGCACAAGTAGCCATAAACATAGATAAATCAGGCACGGTTAATGCTACGCCTATCTTAGGCAATGGGTCAGGAGATTATTTAAACCTACTGTCTGTGTCCGGCTTTGCAGAACTGCCCGCACACACTTCGCTGTTTCCTAAAGGCAATATTTATAAACTATGGCTGTTTAAGCGCTTAATATTGAAATATGAATAAAGACTGGAGCCACGTTAACCCCCACACCGGGCAAATAAACATGGTGGACATTACCCAAAAGCAGCCCACAAACCGCACCGCTACCGCACAAGCCATAGTACTATTACCGGCAGAAGTTTTGGAGAAGTGGGACGGTAGCGATATTACATCGCCCAAAGGGGCTGTGCTGCAAACAGCCATTACAGCCGGCATTATGGCTGCTAAAAAAACTCCGGAGCTTATTCCGCTTTGCCATGGTATAGGCATGGAACATTGCCACATTGCCATTACACGCAGCGATAATGCGCTTATCATACACTGCACCACAAGCCTATTTGCCAAAACAGGTGTGGAAATGGAGGCATTAACCGGAGCTTCAGTGGCAGCACTTACTATTTATGATATGTGCAAAGCCCTTAGCCATGATATAACCATTACTGATATTAAATTATTAGCAAAAACAGGCGGTAAAAATGACTTTAAACGAAACTAACGCCCCCACCCTCTTTGGATTGGTGCTGGCAGGCGGAAAAAGCGTGAGAATGGGGGAAGATAAAACCCAAATAGCATGGCACAGTAAGCCCCATAAATACTATATGGCAGATGTGCTTGCTGCCTATTGCCATAAAGTGTATCTCTCCTGCCGTGAAGAACAGACCAAAACCATTAACACTGCCTACAACCCCTTGCCCGACTGCATAGCCGACCACGGACCATTAGGCGGAATATATACCGCTTTAACGAAGCATCCGCAAGTGGCATGGTTGGTGGTGGCTTGTGATTTACCCTTGCTTGCCGACAATACCACCCTGCCCTATTTAATTGCCCAGAGAGATATACACAAAATAGCCACAGCCTACCTTAGCCCCCACGACAGCATGCCCGAACCACTGATAGCGATTTGGGAGCCAGCCTCCATTACTGCCGTAAATCAATATATACAGCAAGGCTATAAATGCCCCCGTAAAGTGCTGATAAATAGCAACATTCATACCATTACACCGCCCAATCCGCAGTCGCTGATGAACGTAAATACACCAAGCGAAGCTGAAATAGCGCGGCATATTCTTTCCCACAAACACGCTTAATAGCCCCCATAATGCTCAACAATAACCCGCGTTACCAATGCCAAATGCAGCTACCCCAATTTGGGGAAAAGGCACAGCAACTGCTCGCAAAAGCAAAGGTGCTTATAGTGGGTGCGGGTGGCTTAGGCTGCCCGGTGGCTCAATATTTAGGCGCAACGGGTGTGGGGCACATTGCTATCATAGACCCCGATACCGTTCAACCTACCAACCTTCATCGCCAAATTTTATACACCCCCGCAGACATTGGCACGCCCAAAGCCCTTGTGGCTACCCAAAGGGTGGCACAGCAAAATAACGATATTCACGTGGAAGCAATAACCGAAAAACTGAACCGTGAAAAAGCACTCGCTTTGTTCAAAGAACACGATATTATTGTAGATTGCACCGACAACATTACTACAAAATACATTATTAATGATGTATGTGAAATGCTAAAAAAGGCATGGGTGTATGGTGCTATTTACCAATATGAAGGGCAAATTGCTGTATGGAACTATCAATATGAAGCCCAAAAATGCAGCAACAACTACCGAGAAGTTTTTCCTGATATTGACGAAGCAAGCCTCCCTAATTGCGCAGAAGGGGGTGTATTACCCACATTGGCAGGCATTATTGGCTGTTGGCAGGCAAACGAAGTCATCAAAATAATTATTCAATCACCCGATGTGCTGTATAATCGGTTGCTAACGGTCAGCACCCTTACCGGCACAAACAACATTATCAACTTCCCTACCCTGCCTAAAGCCCCCTTATCTACTTGGCACAGCCCTATTGAGACACATGAAATTACATGGCAAACTTATCAACAAAATGCAGACAGCTATATGTTAATAGACGTTAGAAGCACCGCAGAACACACTAATGGCAACTTAGGAGGCATAAATATTCCACTTGATAGCTTAGAAAAATTTGTTAAACATACCATCATAGAAAAAAGTATCGTCTTCTATTGCAGCAGTGGAACAAGAAGCGCAATAGCCGTTCAAAAAGCTAAAACATGGCTACCGCATTTGGTTTGCTATTCCCTGAAAAATGGCATAAACGGTAGCCAAATACCCTAAAAACGCCTCTTAGCTAAATACACCTCCAACTCTTCTAACGTGAAAGATGATAGGTTGCACGCCGCAGTTAGCCCTGCCTTTTGCGCGGCAGCTACTCCCCATTTTATATCGTCTATACCATTAATATGGTGCGCATCAGGGTTAATGGACAGTAGCACACCCTTTTGCATGGCATACGTTACCCATGTCCAGTCCAAGTCTAGGCGATGCGGATTGGCATTTATTTCTATCACCACATTGTGGATAGCACAGGCATCTATAATAGCCTTATGATTAATAGGATAGCCGGCACGTCCTAATAGTATCCTACCCGTAGGATGACCCAAAATGGTGGTATATGGGTTGGCTATGGCAGTTATTAACCGCTGTGTTGCCCTTTCCTCATCCATCTTAAAGCCACTGTGCACAGACGCTATCACCACATCAAACGTTTGCAGCACTTCGGGTGTATAATCTAAATTGCCATCTACCAATATATCCGACTCTATGCCCTTTAGTATCTTAAACGGTGCTAATTGCCGGTTCAACCGCTCTATTTCTGCATGTTGCTCCGCTACCCTTTCCAGCTTTAAGCCATTGGCATAAACCGCAGTTTGCGAGTGGTCGGTTATTACCAAATACTGCAAGCCCCGCTTTTTAGCCCCTTCTGCCATTTCCAATAGCGTATGCGAGCCATCGCTCCATGTACTGTGGCTGTGAATTACGCCCTTTATATCTGCTACTTCTATCAGCTTTGGCAGGGGCTTGTCATTAAGTTCAAAGGCAAAAAATACACCATTGCGCATAGCTGCCGGAATATAATCTATGCCGTTTGCCTTAAAAATATCTTCTTCTGCGTCAATGGCATCCGGTAGCTTATATTTAGCCGTGAAAGAAGCTAAAAAGTCATCGGTACAAGTGGTAACAAACCATTGGCGATAATAGATTTCCTTAGATACACTTATGATATTCACTTTAGGATATTGTGGTTGAGCAACTAATAGGCAACCTTGGCCTTCTACAAGCGTATATCCCTCCATTTTAGCATAATGTGCATGAAGTAGCGATAAAGAGCAAGTAGTAAGTATGTCCAATTGCGCTAAGGTATCTTCCTGCCGTCTTACCGCTCCGGTAGGCTGCCATAGTTCATAGGGAAACTGCGTTTTAAGAGCTTCTATCAGTTCATCAGATAGTTGCTTGGCTTCTGCATATAGCCAAAAACCCTCGCTTTGTATTAAAAAGTTAATACTCTCTAAAATAGCACTTTGCGTTTTTGCCCCAAAGCCCTTTAGCGTAACCAACCTATTTTCATTGCACGCATACTCCAATTCCGGCAAAGATTCTATGCCCAATTCATGCCAAATTACAGCCACCTTTTTAGCACCTAAGCCCTTCACCTGAAGCAGCTTTAGCAAACCGGGCGGTGTTTTTTGTAGCACATCCTCCAATGCACCCATGCTACCGGTAGCCAGCAACTCTCTTATCTTTTTACCCGTAGATGCCCCTATACCCTTCACGCCAAACAAGTCGGCATCGGTCATTTCTGTTACCTCTGTGGGCAACTTTTCTATGGTATAGGCAACATTGGTATATGTTTTTATACGGAAGGGGTCTTCTCCGTGCAATTCCATTAATTGGGCTAGGAGAGTAAAACGGTCTGCAATTACGGTATTCAGCATGAAAATCTATGGCAACAATTAACTATAATTTTACCCATTTATACGGCAAAATACCTTTACCATCACTGATTAACAGTTCATATACGCCGGAGGGCAAATTGCCAACCGGTATGGTAGTAGTATTAGCTCCCGTCTGCAAAGATTGGCTTTGCGTAAATACTTTTTGCCCCAAGGTGTTCACAATAGTGCAACTTATATTTGCCGGCATTTCAGTAGCTATGTTCACCTGCAAATAGTCATTGGCAGGGTTAGGGAAGATGTCCACATTCGTAAACGCGGCTATTGTGGCTACATCGCTAATATACGCAACTGTTGCAGAATCCGTTACGCCTAAGCCCAAATTGTAATACCCCCCCGATGGCGTAGTTTCCAACTTCACAGGGCGCACCATAAAGTATTTTAGCCCCGTAGTGCCCACACTGTCCCTAAACGATGTGGTAGTTACCAAATTAGAAATTCGCTGATAGGTGCCGTATTCTGAAGTAGCACGATAAACATAATAGCCTATCACACCCGCATCCGGCGAAGCTGTCCAACTAATGGTAGCACCACGCGGCGGCACTTTCGTTATCACTACACCCGAAGCCCTTTTGATATATTGGGTGCGTAGTGTAAGATCTCCCATAAATGCAACATGCGTTCCGTTTACGGCATAGCCGGTAGGCTCATAAGTGTAGCCGGAAAAAGAACCGGTGTTATTAATGGTGGTCAGCATACCATAGCCTATATGCCAGCCTAAAGCTATATGGTGAATATACCAGTTAGGTCTCCCCGCCCAAGCACACGTAAGCGCAGGCGTAGAAGAGCATAATGGTGCTCGTAAAAAATTGTTGGTTACGTTCCAGTCTCCAAAATAGCTACCAAATAGCATCGTAAAAATACCGTTCACACGGCTTGCAGCAAAATCAGTAGTAGCACCCACGCCTCCCGCAGAAGTATAAGAACCGCCACCAGTACCGTATGCAAATTGAAAATTAGAGGTGTCTAAGCCCGCTATTAACGGCACGGTGGCTATTATGCTGTCATGCCCTACTAAGGGGGCATAGTTGCGCCAGCCGTTGGCTGCAAATGCCTCACCGCTAAATGCACCAAAATTATCGCTTAACACGGCACGTTTGCGCATAGGCAGAGAGTCCATTTTATAGATATGGTCTTTGTTGAGATAGCTCTTCATACGTTGCAATTCGGTTGAAGAGAATGCCGGCATATTAGATAAGTCAATGCGCCCCACCTGCAACTCTGCCGCATAGCTAAGTGCGCTTTGGTCCCATTTACCGTCACCGGGGCGATTTCTATTGGCAGCAGAACTCGCCACAGTATCATCTACACTTGCATCGGTCCAGGTCATTGTCATTGTGCCGTAATAGCAGTCGGCAGGCCATGCCCCCTTGTGGTCAGGATGCGCATCAGGGTTAAAGTCCCCGCTATATGGCACTGCTACATGCCCTACTATCAGCACCGCTTTCACATTGGCATTCGCCGTATAATCAGCCCTTATCAATGCTTTAACAGCTGTATCTTTCATGCTGCGCGGCACATCATGCCTATACACCGCCCAGCCGTCTAAGCTAATATCTTTCATTAACCTTTGCAATTCAAAACGGCAAGAGTCCGAATAAGTGCTATCCACAATCAGCACAAGCCCGCCTCTGTTATGAATGGCAGGGCACTTAATAGCTGCATACACATAGCCCGCCCCCACAAAGCCCGAGCCGTAAGCCTTAATCCGGTACTCATAAGCCGAGTCCACTATCACAGCAGCATCGGTATAAGTGCTGTCTGAAGCAGTAAGCGTAGCCAATCCCGACCATGATGCCGATGATATCGCCTTTTTCGTAATTTCATAAGACGTAGCACCCGTTATCCGCTTCCAGCGAAGCGTAATTTTAGGCGGTGTTACCTGCGTAACTACATCAATTTCCACCGCATAATCTTCACATGACTGCGCATAAATGCAAGTGGTAAACAATAAAAATAAAGGAAGTAAAAGCAGGTGCTTCATCAGTTGGCTATTTTGCAAACAAATATAGATACTATAATTGGAAAAGGGAATTATTTTTACCCGTAGGTAGCGTGATGCCCGCCGTTAGTATAAGCTCATAAGTGGCAAAACTTTGCTTTGCCCTGCCTGAATATACCCTTAAATTACTGTAGCGCGCATAATCCAACTTTTGCGCAAACTCTAAAAAACCATACTTAAAAAATGTGGCTCGTATGGCAGTTTCCACACCCATATTCCAGCCCCCTATTTGAAAAGCGGCATCATTAGTTTTGCCAAACAGTTTATTCTCCACATGCGGCACCACCGGTCCTATGCCGACTTTAGGCAAAAAATCAACCCGCAAATTGTGGCGATACTTATCCACCAAAGTATATTTTTTTACAATATTGAGCAGAAAAAAATTAGCTCCGTTATTAAGAAAATAATAAAAGCCATTATCTTCTGAAAACAGCACCGTAGAGTCTATATACCTGCCTTGATATATACCCCTGACTGACAAATATTGATTATTGGATATTAAATACTTAGTATGGTCAAAGTTAATTTCAAGTGCCAAATCATGCTTTTTA
>RGMU01000141.1 GCA_010021705.1 Chitinophagia bacterium
TTTTAGCCAACCATACCGCGTTATAAGGCATGGCAAACTCTCGCTTGGTAAAGTAGGTAAACAGCAGTGCCATCAGCCATTGGGTAGCCGTTGATGTGATAGCAGCACCTATAATATGGTAGCTGATTATCAGCACTATATTCATGGTTATATTAAACAATACGCCAACAAAAGCAATGCGGTTTAAGGTGGTTAAACTGCCGGCGGCGGTAAGCAATGTACTGTAAACATACATAATGCACCATGCCGGAAACGACAGCATAAGCACCGCAAAAACATTAGCATATATTTTACCTTCGTTGATGCCTGATGCCCCTTTATACAACCACTGCATAATGGGTAGGCTGTAATAAACACCGGCTATGGTAATAACAATAGACACCGGCAACAGCACATTAACGCTTAGCTTCACTACCGGAGCCACGGGCTGCTTTTGGGCTAATAAATTGCCGAATAAGGGCAATAAAAGCCCCGCAAACATTAAGCCGCTGATGTTGGCAATGTCTAAAAGGCGGAAACCGGAAGCCCACACCGCAGCCGCAGGCTTGCCCTCAATACGTTCTAATAGCATGGCATCGGCACGGTTATAAATAGACATTAAAAATATTAACAAAGCATAAGGCAAACTGCCTTTTATAACTTTGCCCACTTCGCTCCAGTCGGGTTTGTGCCATTCCGATATTTTAGTAACCGCCACAATAAGCCAATATGCACCAATAGCCGTAGCCAAATATGCCACCAACTGCGCCACAATAAACCATGATATGTAAAAACTACCCTTTGTAAGCGGTGTATAAAGCAAAATACCGCATATCACCAGCATAAGCAGTTTATCTGCAACCGATAGCACCGCATCAGACTTATAATGCTGCAAAGCAGCCACATTACTCCTTAAAAAGCCCACCATGCTTGCCATTGATTGCATGGCTATAATGCCCGCCAACATGTATATATCTGCCGTTTTATAGCCTAAAAGCAAGGCAGACAGCAATGTAACCACCACATATACTATGATAAGCACCAACCGTGCCGACAGCATTTGCGGAAACAGCGTTTTTACCGCCCCATGATTTTCGGAGACCCGCTTAGTGTTGTAGCCCGAAATGCCAAAGTCTAACAGTATTTGAAAAATAATGCAAAGGTTAAGCAGTGCTTGATAAGAGCCGTACTCTTCGGCAGGTACTCTGTTTTGCACTACGCGGTCTATCATAAACACCCAAACCGGCTTAACAAGTATGTTGATAAGCAGGGTAAAGAGGATATTTTTAATAAAAAGTCGTTGCATAAGTGCCACTTAGGCATATAAAGAGCCGTAAAATTATACTTTTGCAGCGTTGTATGCGAATAGGCGTTAATACTCGGCTGTTACTTAAAGGAAAATTAGAAGGTATTGGGTGGTTTACCAACCAAACTTTGGAGCGTATTGTGCGCCAACATCCGGAACATGAGTTCTATTTTTTCTTTGACAGGGCTTATGACCATTCATTTTTGTTCGCTTCTAACGTAATTCCGGTAGTTGTTAGCCCTCCTGCAAGGCATCCTACCCTTTTTTATCTATGGTTTGAGTGGGCATTGCCAATAAAGTTAAAAAAATACAAAATTGATATTTTTTTATCCACAGACAGCTATTTATCTTTAAAAACCAAAATTCCTACCTGCCTTGTGGTGCATGATTTGGCTTTTGAGCACTATCCCGAACACTATGTGCCAAGTCAGCGGTTTTATTGGAGGCACTTTTCGCCCCTCTTTGCCCAAAAAGCCACGCACATAGCCACCGTATCTTCTTTTACCAAGCAAGACCTTGTGGAGCGGTATGGCATTGCACCGGGCAAAATAGACGTGGTGTATAATGGTGCACATCCGCTTTACCGCCCCCTAAGCCATGAAGAACGCAATGAGGTTAAGCAGCAATACACACAGGGTTGTGAATATTTTGTGTTTGCGGGGGCTATACACCCGCGTAAAAACATTTTGAATTTACTGCAAGCCTTTGTAGCCTTTAAAAAACACCAACGCACCCAAATGAAGCTGGTTATAGTGGGTAGAAACGCTTGGAAATATGCTGAAGTGGAAGCCATGAAGGCTACCATGCCGTTTAAAGATGATGTGATATGGGTAGGCTATTTGAATGTGGATAAGCTGTGCAAGGTGATGGGTGCGGCTTATGCGCTGGTGTATGCTTCGCTGTTTGAAGGGTTTGGTATTCCCATTTTGGAGGCTATGCAGTGCGATGTGCCGGTGATAGCGAGCAATACAAGCAGTATGCCTGAAGTAACCGGCGATGCAGGCTTATTGGTAAACCCCAACGATGTTGCCGACATTGCGGGGCAAATGCACCTGATGTATAAAGACGAGGCTTTGCGCTCGCGTTTAATTGTTAAAGCGCGTGAACAAGTAAAAAAGTTTAGCTGGGACGCTACGGCTGCTAAACTTTGGGACTGCATAATGAAGTGCAAGTAGGCGCGCCGGTAATGGTGAATGCCTCTTTTGTCTGAATCAGGATACCCAAGATTAAAAAAACTGCGTATATTGCAATGAACTTGAGTTAGTTACCCATGAAAAAAAGGAACATTTATTTGGTTTTAATGGTGGTGATTGGTATTTGTGGCTGTGTGCAGCAAAAGAAAAGCGGAGGATTTTCTGAAGCCTCAGAGGCAAGTTTTAACAAAGGCAATGAGTGCCTATTTGCCAGCGACCTGCCCAATGCGCGAAAAAATTATGAGGCAGCCGTTAGTGCAGACAGCAACAATTGGAAAGCACTGTATGAGTTGGCAAATATTGCCGAGCTACAAGGCGATTTTGGCGCAGCCATTAACTATTTTACACAATGTCTTGCCAAAAATGACACTATGGCTATTGCCTATTTAGGTAGGGCAAATGCCTACATAGCCGTAGGGGAAGACAAAAGATATATGCAAGATATTAAAAAGACTTTGGCACTAAAGCCGGACTTTTATGTGGCATGGATAGCCAAAGGACGCACCGATGAGGCAAACGGCAATTTGAAGCAGGCTGTTGAAGATTTTTCAACAGCTATAAAGCTGCAACCTAATTTTTACTTAACTTATAGTATGCGCGGTAGCTGCAAGTTTAAGCAAAAAGACTATAGAGGGGCAATAGAAGATTATACAAAAGAAATAGACATTAACCCCAACCACCTGATGGGCTTTGTGAACCGCGCCATAGCTTATGGCGAAATGCAGGAGTTTAGGAGTGCGGTAAACGATATGAATATGGCAATAAATTTGAACCCTATATGGTCGCAAGGATATATATACAGAGGCATATATTTGATTAAGCTGAACAAAAAAGACAGTGCCTGCTATGACTTTGCGGTGGCTAATAAAATGAATAATCCCACAGCAAATGACTATAGAAGGCAATATTGCAAATAATTAATAGCAGGGGTTTCGTATTGTTACGGTAATGTTGTAGCTTTATGATATGAATAATGCAGAGTCAAAATTAAATGTGCTTTTAGTTGATGATGAGGTAGAAGCGTGTCAAAATTTAAAGACCATATTATTAGAATATATTGACCCTTCTATTAACATTTTAGGTATTGCGCACAATACCAAAGAAGCAGAGCAGTTATTAGAAATTCACAATCCGGATGCGGTGTTTTTAGACATAGAAATGCCCAATGAAAATGCGTTTCAGTTTTTAGAGCGCGTAGCACCGGTTCAGTTTGAAGTGATTTTTGTAACTGCTTATGATGAATATGCCATCAAGGCGTTTAAACTAAGTGCGGTTGACTATATCTTAAAGCCCATTAGCATAAACGAATTAGCTAATGCTGTGGTTAAGCTAAGAGAAAAGCTAAAGTACAAGTCTATGTATCAGTCGGCAAATAGTTCAGAGTTTGGCGAGGTTTCAAAGCAAATTAACAACCGCACCAAGTTGAACCGCATTGTATTGAAAGGTAATAACAATGTAGATATAGTAGCGTTTAGCGACATTATTTATGTAGAAGCATTTGGGGGCTATTCTAAAGTGTTCTTCCTTAAAAACAACAAGCTGCATGACACCCTTACCAGCTATGCCATATCTGAATATGAAGAAATGCTACCGGATACGCAGTTTTTCAGAATTCATAAATCGTATTTAATCAATCACTCACACATAACAAAGCTGAACAAAGATTTTTCCATGAATATTGTGCTGTGGGACAATATTCAAGTGCCGGTAAGCCGGAGGCGGTATCCCCTATTGGTTGAATATTTGAAGAACCTACCGGAAAAAAATGCTTAAAAAAATTGCTTTAGTCTTTATTGCTTTTCTATTCGCCCTGAATTGCACGGCACAGCAATTTCCCCTACTGCATTATACCACCAACGAAGGATTACCCAGCAACACCATTTATAAAGTATATAGAGACCATAAAGGCTTTATATGGATATGTACAGACAAAGGATTAGCACGGTACAACGGCATATCGTTTGAAGTGTTTTCTACGGCAGACGGCTTGCCGGACAATGAAATATTTTTTGCGCAAGAAGACCCGCAGCACCGCCTATGGTTTGCTACTTATAATGGCGAACTATGCTTTTATAAAGACGGTAAGTTTCACAATGCCGACAACACACCATGGCTAAAACTACCCATGAAAACGTCTTTTATCAACAACATATCTATTGAAAAAGACAGTAGCGTAACGCTGTCTTTTTACGAAAAAACGTATGCCATAAATGTTGACAATAATACACTGCACTTTATTTATATCAACAACATTAACAACAGCCGCTATCTGCTGCATATATCGAAGCTAAACAACGCACAATACAAATTTTTATTTATAGACCATACCGAAATTGTGGATACAAGCCATAAAATAGTGAAGTCTTATAAGCATAACTACA
>RGMU01000142.1 GCA_010021705.1 Chitinophagia bacterium
GTTTTTTGCCTTCTTCGCTTATAGATGCCTGTGCAATAGCCATAGACAAACATTTGTTAGTAAGCAAAGGCAAGCTCATTTACACCAAAGCCACAGTTAATGTAAATACCGGAGGAGTAAGCCTAAACGAAGCACAAAACGAATATGAAGAAATCAACCAACCAACCAACAGCGTGCCTGATATTATCAGCTATTTGCACAAAGAAACACAGCTAACGCGAAAATCTATCGTAGAAATTTTAAGGAAATGTGAGAAGATAAATTATTTCAAAATCAATCCCCAAAAATTTATTGAAGGTTGCGTAACCCTTATCAAAGAGCAAATGCGCAAACATATTGTTGATGGCATAGTATATCACAAAATGGGCGATAGCGATTTTTACAGCCAACAGCTTTTTGAAGAAAATACATTGGAGGGTTACTTAAAACGCAATATGCAAGAAAGCACTAAATCGCCCTATAATTACATTAAGTTTGATAGCAACATAGAGTCTAACTTAGCTAAAGGATTTGAACAAACAGCTAATGTAAAGGTTTACGCAAAACTTCCAAGCTGGTTTTTTATAGACACACCATTGGGCAACTATAACCCCGACTGGGCAGTATTAGTAGAGCAAAACGGCACAGACAAGCTCTTTTTTGTTATAGAAAGCAAAGGTAGCCTTAGTGCTGAAATGTTAAGAGACTTAGAAAAAAATAAAATTGAATGCGGTAAAAGGCACTTTGAAGAATTATCTGACAAGTTGGGTAATGCCATTGCGCTCCAAGTAGTAAGCACCGTAGAAGACTTTAGTGTGCTATTATAGGCACTATAAATTCACCTTTTTCTTTACCCTAAATTAACCCTAATTAACCCTCACGCAAGCAAGCCCTTTACCTTAGCTATCACGTCAGGAAGGGCATTTACATTTTGTCCGCTGGCTGTGGCAAGCGGGGCATTACCGCCACCTCCGCCTTGTATAAGGGGGGCTATGTGCTGCTTTACTATCTTTCCGGCATCATGTTGGGTAGTGAACTTGTCGGTTATGGCTACTGTTATGGCTATTTTGTTGTCAATTATTGCACCCAAAACGGCTATGTCGCACTCCGGCATGGCTTTCAGCTGAATAGCCAATTTTCTAAGGCTATCCTGCGAACCTATCTGCACCATAACGCCTAAAAATTGCAGCCCGTTAACTGTTTCTATGCTTGGTAAAAGCCGCTCTGCTATCATGGCTAACAGCTGTTGCTCTGCGGCTTCGCTCTTTTTTTCGGCATTGCTTTTGTCTTCTTGCAGCTTTTCTACGGCTTTTACGGGGTCTTTGCTATTTTTTAGCAACTCACCTATTTGTGCAAGTTGGCTTAGCTTTTGTTGAATGTAATTTTCGGCATGTTTACCCGCAACCGCTTCAATGCGCCTTACGCCGGCAGCCACAGCCGTTTCCATTGTTATTTTCAGCAAGCCCAATTCGCCCGTATTTGCTATGTGCGTGCCTCCGCATAGCTCTATGGAGAACTTAGGGTCTATCACCACCACACGCACCGTATCGCCATATTTTTCGCCAAACAGTGCCATTGCACCCATTGCCATAGCCTGCTCTTTAGGCATTTCGGTAATCACAACAGGCACATTTTCACGAATTTTTTCGTTTACTATCTGCTCTATTTTTTCTATTTCCTCATCGGTTGTTTTGGCAAAGTGTGAAAAGTCAAACCGCAAACTACCCGGTGCCACCATAGACCCTTTCTGCGCCACATGATGCCCCAATACCTGCCTTAGTGCGGCGTGCAAGAGGTGTGTTGCAGTGTGATGTAGCGTTATGGGTTTGCGCCATTCTTCGTCCACCACTGCCAGCACTTCACCGTTAACCGACTCCGGTAGTTGATTAACAAAGTGAATAATTAACCCTGATTCTTTTTTAGTATCCGTTACTTCAATGGTTTCATTGCTAAATATTAACTTCCCTTTATCGCCCACTTGCCCACCGCTCTCTGCGTAAAAAGGCGTTTTGTTGAGCACTATTTGATAGCCGGTAGCACCCTTTGCCGTTACTTTACGGTACTTTACCACTGTGGTAACAGCAGTAAGCTGCTCATAACCCACAAAGCTCCGCTCATCTTGCGCACCCACTTCCACCCAATCACCGGTATCTAAGGCTGTAGCAGCGCGGCTTCGGCTTTTCTGCAAGCCCAATTCATAGCCAAACTCTTCTTCATTTACTGCTAATCCGTTTTCTTGGGCTATAAGCCTTGTAAGGTCTATCGGAAAGCCGTAAGTATCATAAAGGTCAAATGCAGGTTTCCCGGCAATAATGGTAGTAGCTTGCTGCTTGGTAGTGCTTATTATTTCATCAATTTTCTTTAATCCTTTATCTAAAGTTCTTAAAAAAGAATCTTCTTCTTCTTTTATCACCTTAGCCACAAAGCCGGCTTGCGCTTGTAGCTCCGGAAACACATCGGCAAATTGCCCGGCTAATGCCGGTATTAGCTTGTGCAACAAAGGCTCTTTATACTGCAAATAAGAAAAGTAATAACGCACAGCCCGCCTTAATATGCGCCTGATAACGTAGCCTGCACCCACGCTTGCCGGTAGCTGACCGTCTGCTATGGTAAAGGAAATGGCGCGTGTATGGTCGGCTATTACCCTAAATGCCACATCGGGCTTACTGTCTGAATAGCCGTATTTACGGTTTACAATTTGTTCAATGCCCGCAATGGTAGTAGTAAACAGGTCGGTATCATAGTTACTTTGCTTGCCCTGCAGCACCCTTACCAAGCGTTCTAACCCCATACCCGTATCCACATGCTTAGCTGGAAGAGACACCAAACTACCGTCTTTAAGGCGGTTAAATTGCATAAACACATTGTTCCATATCTCTATCACCTGGGGATGGTCGGCATTTACTAAGGTTTTACCGTCCACTAAGGCGCGCTCTGCGTCAGTACGGCAATCTACGTGTATTTCGCTGCACGGTCCGCAAGGACCGGTATCGCCCATTTCCCAAAAGTTATCCTTTTTATTACCCCTTAAAATACGGTCTTCGGGCACATATTGCTTCCAATAATTGTATGCCTCTTCGTCAAACGCCAACCCTTCGGCTTCAGCACCGGCAAATACGGTTACATATAGCCGGTCTTTGTTCATACCATACACATTGGTCAGTAAGTCCCAGCTCCATTCTATGGCTTCTTGCTTAAAATAGTCGCCAAAGCTCCAGTTACCCAACATTTCAAACATGGTATGGTGATAAGTGTCCACGCCAACTTCCTCCAAATCATTATGTTTTCCGCTTACTCTAAGGCACTTTTGCGTATCGGCTATGCGCGTGCTTAGGGGAACGGCATTGCCCAAGAAGTTGTCCTTAAACTGATTCATACCTGCATTGGTGAAGAGCAATGTAGGGTCGTTTTTTATCACAATGGGGGCTGATGGCACTATGGTATGCCCTTTATCCTTAAAATACTCTAAGAACTTACGGCGAATTTCATTAGCTGTTAGCATAATCTACTTCAAAAAAATTGCCCGCAAAGCTAATCTAAAATGTGCTAAGTAGTGGTACTTTACGCACTACCACACTAACTGTAATCCTGCTAAAAAGTTAATACCCGCCTGCGGATAGTAATAATTGGCTGTGGTAAGCTGCCTATCAGCAATAGAGCTAGAGGTATAGCCATTATTGGCATATAGGCTACCAAACAGATTGTTCATTTGAAGCGATGCACTTATTTGCTGCATACTGCGCGGGTGTATGGCATATTTTAGCAATAGATTGGTGTAAGTGTAATCGCCTATTTTCCGTTGGCTGTTGCTTGTATTGTCTAAATATTGGCTGCCTACATGCTTTAGACTAACGTCCAATTCCAAACGATTGTGTTTTTTACCTTCTACGCTAAAGCGGTTGGTAAAGCAGCCTATAATAGAAGGCGAAAAGGCTATATCGGTTAGGGAATAAGTGTTTACGCGCTGCGCTGTGCTGTCGTAATTGTCAATATATTCGGTAAAATTTTTTATCTTGTTAGCAGATAAGGTGATATTACCCCCCGTTTGCCACCATTTAGCCAACTGTACCGATGCCTCCACCTCTATACCGCTGCGATAGCTTTCTTTTACATTGGTTTGGGTGTAAGCTCCCACATCGTTGATTTGCCCGGTTAGCACAAGCTGATTGCGGTAGTTCATATAATAGCCGTTAACAGCTAAAGACGCTTTGTTGCTTTTAACCTCATAGCCGGCTTCATAGTCGGTAAGCTGCTCCGGCTTGGGGAGGGTGGCGTTAGTCTCAAAGGTAGCCCTATTAGGCTCACGGTGCGCCACCGCAATGGAGGCATACAGCTTTTGTTTTACCACCCATTGGTTACCTATGCGCAAGCTAAAGCCGGCTTTAGGGTTGTAAAAGTCATAATTTACTACATGCTTTAGCGAAGGATTTTTTCTAAAGCCATTCATAAAATAGGCAATGGTGCGGTATTGCATTTCACCGTAAAAGTCTATGCCCGTTAAGGCATAATTGAGCTTAATGTAGGTGTTAAAATCGTTTTTTTGCGCGTCATGCCTATACCATTGGTAATTGTTGGCAATGCCCCCCTGCTGTGCCCACAGCACATAGCCATAGCCTAAATTTTCAAATTGGGTGAATGCCCCACCGAGATTTATTTTAAGTTTATTTTTGCTGTATAGCATAGAAAATAATCCGCCATAGTAGTAATTATCTAACCATAGCTGCCTTGTGAGGTCGGTAGCAAATTGGGTATCGCCTTTGGGGCTGATAGGGTTAGCAATGCCATAATCGGCATAAAGTTCCCCTTGCTTATACTCTTCGTAATAGCCCTTGCCACGCGTAAGAAAAAGCGC
>RGMU01000143.1 GCA_010021705.1 Chitinophagia bacterium
GGCAACGACACGGTTTACAAAGCCAATGTACCAAGCGGTATTATAGACCCCAACAATGGTGGCGGTAGATACTACTCTACCCTATATGAAAAAATATTTAGCTTTAATCATAACTATTCTCAAAAAATAAAATTAGGCAATAGCTATTCCTTCACCGCCAATGTGGGCAACTACATTGAAATGAAAAGCAGAATATTAACCATTCGCCAATTAGGCTATACCATAAATCTATTGAATAATGGACCTCGTGCCGACTCGCTGCGTAAGTTAGGCATTAACGACATATTTGCCGTGAACAATGTGGGCGGAACAAAAGACTTTATTATAGATGAGGGTACAAACACTTCAGACAAATACACCGCCAAAAACAACATGGTAGCCAGCTATGCGTCTATAAACGCACCTATAGGCAAACACATTCAAATTACGGGTGGTGCGCGCTATGAAATGAATACCCAATCTATTGTGGGTTATGTGAGCACCGATACACTAAAGCCTGAATTTAAAACTAAGTTCTTACTACCCTCTGTTAACGCCAGCTACAACCTTAACGAAAAAAGCCTGTTCAGGGTGGCTTACGGCAAAACCCTGAATAGACCTGAATTTAGGGAATTTGCCCCCGTTGTTTATTATGACTTTGAAGACCTTAACCTAATTAAAGGCTCACTTTACCCCAGCAATTCTTCACCAAACGGTGATACATTAAAAGTGGCTGAAATACACAACTTTGACGTTAGGTATGAAATATACCCCTCTAAAGGCGAAATGATACACATTGGCGCATTTTATAAAACGATAGACAATGCTATACAACGCGTGATAGACCCAGGCACCTCCGGAGATAATAAAACTATTACCTATATAAATGGCAGCAAAGGCTATTGCATGGGCTTAGAATTAGACCTTAGAAAGAACTTAGGCTTTTTAGACCCAATGTGCGGCACATCTTTCTTAAAAGACATCACTTTTGTAGGCAACTTTGCCTTTTCTAAAAGCCAATCTAAGGTGGATACCACTAAAAAGCACTTCCAAATACCGGAGGCAACGCTGCAAGGTCAGTCGCCTTACCTTATCAACTTGGGCATGTATTATCAAAACGATAAATCAGGCATAAAAAGTAGTTTGCTTTACAACACCTTCGGCTCTCGTTTATATGCCACCGGTACAGTTTTAATAGCAGGCGAAAGCATAGGCGAGCTACCTTTTCAATCTTTAGACTTAACGCTGTCTAAAATCTTTTACAAGCACTATATGCTAAACATTGGCATTCAAAATTTGCTTGACTCTCGGGTAACTTTTGTAAAAGACATAGACCGAGACGGTAAGTTTAAGTCTAATTCTGCGGACAGGGTTTATAAAACCTTTAAGCCGGGCAGATACTTTACTATAGGCGTAAAAGTAAACCTGTAAATAAAATAATAATTTAGTAACATTAATAATGTACTAAGCTATACTACACTACTTAATTTTGCACTCAAATTCAATTTTTTTTAGCAATGAAAAAACTCCTTCTCTCATTTTGCTTCCTTGCCTTAGCAGTAGCTAAATCAGACGCGTATTCCGTAGTAGTAATACAAGACAGTATTACCTCTGCCAACAATCACTGGACTTGCGATAAGCAATACCTTATTAAAGGTTACGTTTATGTAACCAACGGTATCACCCTTACCATTGACTCCGGTACCATTATTAAAGGCGATAAGCCTACAAAAGGTGCTCTTATTGTAGAGCGCGGTGCAAAAATAATGGCAATGGGTACACCTATGCACCCAATTGTATTCACATCAAACCAACGCCCCGGCACTCGTTCTTATGGCGATTGGGGTGGTATAATTCTTTGCGGTATGGCACCAACCAACTGGGTAGCAGGGCAAGCACAAGTAGAAGGTGGTCCTCGCTCTTTTTATGGTGGTTCTAACCCTGCCGACAATAGCGGTGAAATGCACTTCTGCCGTATAGAGTTTGCCGGTATTGCGTTTTCTCCTAATAATGAAGTAAACGGTCTTACACTATGCGGTGTTGGTAATGTTTATCAGGTACTACTACCGGTTTAGCCAACAAAGACAGTTTAACCAAAGGTGTATTCTCTAACGTTACCGCTATTGGTCCTGTAGTTAACCCAAGCAGCACTTCTTATGATGCCAACTTTGTAGCAGCGGTACATATCCGCCGTGGTAGTTCATTAAGCATTGTAAACAGCGTATTTGCAGGCTGGCCCTGCGGTTTGCTTTTAGATGAGTCTTCTTCTTCTTATGGCTCAACTATTGCAAACGTAGTTAGAGATAGCATGAACTTTAGAAACAACATCATTGCCGGTACTTCCAACAATTCTACACCTTACCCTAAAGACATCGTTTATGTAATTAACGGTGCTCGTTCATTAACACCAACTACAGTATCAGATACTACTTCTTTTATTGCAGCCGTAGGTATGAACACCGTACCTTGGTTAACAAGTAGCACTAACAGAAACAAAGTATATGGCACTACTTCTGCTATTGCTTTAGGTAATCCTTTCTATTTATTAAATCCGGTTTTAGTGCCTAACAGCGGTTCAGATATAGTTTATGGTTCAGTACGTTTCCCAAGCTGGAGCGCAGCAGACATATTTAATCCTGATATGCCACTTAGCAATGATACCACAAGCCCTGCTACTTACAACATGCCTAACTTCCCGCCTAACTTCACTACCAATAGATCAAATGACCCTTGGTTTGTTCGTACCAACTACGTAGGTGCATTTGGCAGAACAAGTGCCGGTAACGACAACTGGATGGCAGGCTGGTGCTCATTTGACCCACTTAACGAGCCTTATGATACTATATGCTATACTGCTCCTATTGTTGCTGTTAATAACGTTGCTACTATTTACGAAAACCCTGTTACCGTATTCCCTAACCCTGCTAAAGATTTAGTATCTGTTTCTTTAGAAATTCAAATGGGCGGTTATACAAAAATAACTGTAATAGACATTGCCGGCAATTTGGTTAAAACAGTATTTGAAGGTAATACCATTACCGGTAAGCAATCATTTGACTTCAACACATCAGGTATGCCAAACGGCAACTACCTTGTATCAGTAATGAGCGATGGCAAACACAAGCTAATGCGCTTCGCTGTTCATAAATAATTTTCTTATCAGTATGCGAAAAAAGGCTGTCCCAAAAGGCAGCCTTTTTTTGTATCTGTTTTAACGTATGTAATAATGTGGTACATAACAGAACCACAACATACCCGCAATAGGGGTATTAATATTCTTATTACATAAGGCTAATAGTCTTTTCTATATTTGCAGCGTAAAGCCGAATGCTTGGGCAAAAGGGAGGAATACACAACCCTACTATTTATAATTATAAGATTGAACATGATAAAAAAGAATAACGTTGCCGTAGTGCTAATGAATTTAGGCTCGCCGGCAAGTACAGAAGTAGCGGATGTTAAAAAGTATTTAGATGAATTTTTAATGGACCCCCGTGTGATAGATAAACCGCTTTTACTGCGTACCCTCTTGGTGAAAGGTATTATCACACCGTTCCGTGCCAAAAATTCAGCCGAAGCGTACCGGTCTATTTGGACTAAAGAGGGTTCTCCGTTGGTGCATATCACCCGGCAAGCAGCAAAGGCGTTAAGCGAAATTAGCCCTTATAGCATATACGTAGCCATGCGGTATGGCAGCCCCGATATGCAAAGTGCGTTTGACGCCATAAAGGAAAAACAAAAAGAGGTGGAACATGTGGTATTGTTGCCGCTATATCCGCACTATGCCATGTCAAGCTATGAAACGGCAGTGGAACACGCCAAAGCCATACATGCCAAAGGCAAATACGGCTATTCTATATCTTTTGTGCCACCATTTTATAATCACCCTACTTATATTAATGCTTTAGCGAATAGCATAATTGAGTATAAAAATAAGTACAATTGTCATCTATTATTTAGCTACCACAGCATACCGGTAAGGCATGTTGAAAAAACAGATGTTACGGGGGAGCACTGCTTTAAGAACGCTAATTGCTGCACGGTGCCGTCTGCCGCGCATAACACTTGCTACCGCCACCAATGCTTTGAGACCACGCGTTTGGTGGCTGAAAAGTTGGGTTTGGGAGAAAAAGAATATAGCATAGCTTTTCAGTCCAAATTGGGTCGGGAGGCATGGCTAACGCCTGCCACAACTAAGCGCATGGAAGAAATGCCCCAGTATGGTATAAAAAAGGTAATGGTGGTGTGCCCGTCTTTTGTGAGTGATTGCTTAGAGACTCTGGAAGAGATCGCGATAAGGGAAATGGAAAATTTTAAGGACGCAGGAGGTGAAGATTATGTGTTTATACCTTGTATGAACACACAACCAATGTGGATAAATGCCATGCAAGAACTTGTTAATGAGGCTGTGAAGGGTCATATTAAATTATAACACTACTTCAAAATATTTTTTATGCCCTACGAATATATAAAGGCACTGCACATTATATTTATTGTAACGTGGTTTAGCGGGCTGTTTTACATGGTAAGACTTTTTGTGTATCATGCTGAAGCACAGGTAAAACCAGAACCGGAGAAAACCATACTTACGCAGCAGTTTAATATAATGATACTAAGACTGTGGCGGGGCATTACCGTGCCCTCATCAATACTGACGCTAATATTGGGGCTTTCGCTATGGCATGAGTATAATCACTTTAACGACCCGCCGGATTGGCTAAAGATAAAGTTGGTGTTTGTAATGGGTTTATACCTGTATCACGGCTCTGTTTGGCGCATATATAAGCAACA
>RGMU01000144.1 GCA_010021705.1 Chitinophagia bacterium
CCGCGCCGGTGCTACGCTTAATAATGATGTGGACGTAGAAGGCGATGTAGAGCGTCTTCGCTTCTTAAAAGTGTATTCCTTAAAGCAACTGCATGAACGCATAACCGATAATAAAAATGATATTATAGCGTTCGCAGAAAAATGGATAGGCAAAGACAATGGAGGCTCGTTTGACATGGGTATATGTCTGTTCTACCTTGAGTATCTATTAGTAGGTAAGCGTAACGACCCTGCCTTTGCGGTGGAATATGTGCTCAAATTTATTTCAGATAACGATTACTCTGCGCGCTTCATTATTCCTACCTATAACGCCATTTCTAAGAATGAGCAACCCATTGGAGCCAACCTTACCATGAAATAATAAAACACATATACTTTTTTTGTCAGGCTCTTGGTTATTCCAAGAGCCTGATGTATTTTGCGCCCTATTAAAGTGGTAATAACCGAAAATACAAACCCAATGAGGTGAATTTATTAACCAAAAACACACAAAAGCAAAGAAAGTCCATTTTTTTTTCAAAATAGTTGTGTTGATTGATAATTATTCACTATCATTGTACAGTTTTTCAAAATACGCTTAAAAGATAAAATCAAATTTTGCTTTTTTATGAAAAGAATAAAGCTACTTTTCGCCCTTGCATTGCCTGTATTGCTATTACAAAACGTACAGGCTCAAACAGAGTCCCGCCTCGTTGGCGCGGCTCGCTGGTATAGTAACGGTGCAGTTCTTGTGCCCAACGATACTACGCATCATTCTTACTCAAGCCTAAACAGAGGTGGCGACCTGACCCATGAGTTAAAGTATGACACATCATACACATGGACTTTTGTAGGTGGTTCTTATATACCATCTTGGAGGTACATGCAAAGTTTTAGTGGTTCTAACGAAAATATATCGTTTGTAATATCTCAACGGTATGACACTGCTGCCGCTTCTATGGGCTGGAAAAACAAAACGAAAACCGATTATGAGTATGACTCTCGCAACAATAGAACGTCTGCCACGCTTTATACGTGGGACGGTGTTTCCTCTTGGAGAGCTACAAGTCGCCATACTTATGTATATTCTACCGGTACAGTAATGAACCTGCAAATAGACAAATATGAGCTATACAACAGTACTACTACCGGTTTTGACCCTTCAAAGCAAAGTACTTACACTTACACCGCCTCTAATATGGTTCAGCAAAGACTTGACCAAAGCTACGTAAGCAGTGCATGGGTAAACGCAAAGAAATATGACTACTCTTACGACGCGTCTAACAGAATTACTGACGAAAAGCATAGTATATGGACCGGTAGCTGGATATATGATACCGCTTTTACCAGTGCTTATGATGGTGCCGGTAATCGCATCACCTATACTACTTCTACTTACGATACTGCTCACTCGACATGGGTAGCTTTAAGAAGCTCAGAATTTAGTAGCTTTACTTCTACTCCTGCCATGCCTCAAATAGAAACAAAAAGAGTATGGGATACTACTTCAGGTGGTTTCTATAAAAATGAGTTCAAATGGGAACGCCGTTATAACACCTTTGGGCAGCTTACTCAAGAATGGCGCATATCTTGGAACGCGTCCGGCACATGGCAATATGTATTGGGCGACCCTGCTAACAGTTACTACTATCAAACTTTTGTACGTAATTCAGTAAATGATGTTTTCAATAACTATGGCACTGTAACAGTATTCCCTGTTCCCACGCAAGATGTATTAAACATTAACTTAAATTGGAACACTGCGCAGCCTACAACAATAACTGTATTTGCAGCAGACGGAACATTAGTTAGTCAGTTAACTGCTCCTACATCTGCTCACTTTACAGGTTCTATTCCGGTTAGTACTTTAGTCTCCGGTAACTACTTTGTAAAAATAGCCGGTGAAAAAGCACAAACCGTAAAGCAATTTACAATAGTAAAATAACCAATCGTTTTTGATTTTATTCTTATAGTTAGAGCCTCCAATTTGGAGGCTCTAATTTTATATATAGTTAATGTTTATAGCTCAATAAGTAGTTTTTATATCCTCTACCCTATGAAGCTGCATTTATACGCTCATTTAGCCGTATATTTGCCATTTACTTTAAAGGAAATGACAGAAATAGTTAATAAAGTAGCAGAGAGTGGTATCATCACCTTAGACCTTTCTTTGTATTTACCCGCCCCATCGGCATTGAGCAAGTTTGATTTATTACCATTCCTTTACCGGGAAATGATATTAAAAGAAAAGGAATACAGAAGCCTGCTTGCAGAGCACAATTGGGCACCTTATAGCGGTAAATCTATTGCATTATATTGCAGTTCTGATGCTATAATACCTGTTTGGGCATATATGCTTGCCACAAGCTATTTACAACAAGCAGGTGCTACATCTATTGTACAAGGCACAATGGACGACTTAAAAAAACATCTTACCGTGCAGCGCATTATAGCCTTACCCTTAGAAGACTATACCGATAAAAGAGTGGTATTAAGAGGCTGTGGTGATATAGAAGTACCAGACTATGCTTATACCGCAGCAACGGCTCATTTACGCCCGGTAGTAAAGTCGCTCATGTATGGAGAACCCTGCTCTACCGTGCCGGTCTATAAAGCCCCTAAAGCGGCTCTGTAGCCAACGAATAATCGGTTTTTAATAGCCGGTTTTCTTCTGCCAAAAGCCACACCTTGTATATGGCTAATATAGGTAGCAACAGCAAGCCGGCTAAAGATACATTATAAGCTAAGTTTTGATAAACCCTAACCTCAAACGGGTGTGCAATTCCATACCATTGATACCACGCATGAAATAGCGTGAATATTAAACACAGCATAAGCAATGCCATTTTCCATAGATTAAAGCGTAACCTATGTGCGGGTATGGTGTAGTAACACTGCCCCGATAAAGAAATGAGCTGAATAGCAAGGTGTACGGTGCCCATTGTGCACAGTGCCAAGGCACGTGTGCCTATTAGCAATAAGGCTGTAAGGGCAACCGGAATAGCAATAAAAGCTATTTGATAGCGATTAAAAAAAAATGAACTGTGCCTGCTTTTATCTACTATAATATCACCAATTTCATTGTGAATAAGAGAAAAATAAAAGGCAAGCCACCAAGCCATGAATAACTGCGCTAAAAAGAACTCATTTTTATGATAGAATATATTAAAATAATGAGACGGCTCGCCATGAGAAACATGATGAAGGGCCGTTGCAATGGCTATAGAAAGTGTTAAAGTATAATGATATACATTGTGGTACTGTTTTAGCTTAAAGGTGTGCCATAAGCCATTTATAGCACTGCTAACAGCCACATAATAGAGCGTGTTTTGTAAATTCTCATAGCGAGAGAAAGATACACTACCTTGCAAGTAAAGTCTAAAAGGGAATAGCAAACAAAAAAATAGCCCGCAGGCAAGGTCTGCACACTTGAATAAAAAATAGGGCGAAACTTGGCTACCCCTCTTACTACTGTTCAAAGTCTAAATTTTCTGGATTACGCTTTATGGAGGTATCGCATTGCACTAAAGTGGCAGTTATGGTAGCATCGCCTACCACTTCAAACGAAATATCATCAAACCATATTTGCCCCTTACCATGTAAATATCCGCCAAAGGCAATT
Organism: Chitinophagia bacterium; assembly: GCA_010021705.1. Classification (GTDB taxonomy): domain Bacteria; phylum Bacteroidota; class Bacteroidia; order Chitinophagales; family Chitinophagaceae; genus RGMU01. The sequence goes on from RGMU01000144.1 coordinate 3,602, forward strand.
TTGGAGGCACTAACCGGAATGTCTAACTCTATGCTGTAGGCAGTCCAGTCGGTAGTACCTTTAATAGGTCGGTCGCGCATATTGTCAAAGGTAATAGGTTTATTCAAATCCTCATGGTCGGCACGCAGAAAAAAGCCTGCATGGTCGGTTACAGCCCTTGTTTTCATGTAAGCAGTCATTTTAATGCGCTTGCCTAAGTATTTTTGAGAAGAAATAGCCTGTATCAGGCTGGCATAGTCATCTGAAAAATAATCGCTTTTACTGCTTCTTATCATGCCACATTGCTTGCTGTCGTGCCCTCCTATTTTCCACAGCCCAATATCATATTTATCGGGTGCGCTACCCGATGGCTTCCACCCCTTTGCTGCAATAAAGGAGGTGCATAAATACAATATTGCCACACTTGCTATTACTATCACCATTTTTCTTTTCATTGCGTCTCTATTTAAGGCAAAAATAATGGATATTAGGCAATAATTGTTTTTGGGTTGGGATATGGTGTTAATTAAACATTGCATTTATACCGCTTTTGTATTTACTTTGCTGCCAAACCAAAAGCAAATACAATGAGGGGTACTTCCTTTTATAACAGGCTATCTAACGAACTTCAACAAATTGAAGAAGCCGGACTACTAAAAAAAGAACGCTTAATAGAGAGTGAACAGGGGGCTGAAATTATGGTAAACGGCAAAAAAATGCTCAATTTTTGTGCCAATAACTATTTAGGACTTTCTTCACACCCTAAAGTGATTGAAAATGCCCATAAAGCAATAGACAACCGCGGCTATGGTATGAGTTCTGTAAGATTTATATGTGGCACGCAGGACATTCACAAAGAATTGGAGGAAAAAGTTGCCCGCTTTTTAGGCACGGAAGATACCATTTTGTATGCTGCTTGCTTTGATGCCAATGGAGGCGTTTTTGAGCCGTTGTTAGGAGAAGAAGACGTTATTATATCAGACGAGCTAAACCATGCTTCTATCATAGACGGCGTAAGGCTATGCAAGGCTAAGCGTGCCCGCTATAAGCACAACGATATGGCAGAGCTTGAAGCGCAACTTGCACAATATGCCGATGCCCGCACGCGCTTAATAGTAACCGATGCCGTTTTTTCTATGGACGGCACCATAGCGCAGTTA
>RGMU01000145.1 GCA_010021705.1 Chitinophagia bacterium
TAGAAGTAGTTCAGCCAAATAAGATCCATCTTGGCCAGTGACCCCAGTTATGAGCGCCCGTTTCATCAAATACTTCCTTTAGCGTTGTTGTTCAAGAACCAATCATAGGTTGAGGCTAATTCTGGTTGTTTACCACTCTCGGAATTCTGAGATTGACTCTTACCTTTGTTTTGATTCTGGTCTTCCGCCGATGCAAAGTTTGGTGTGAAAACCGCTATGGCTGCAACAAGAATTACAGACGCTGAAATAGTCAAGTGCTTCGAGTTAAATATTCTCATTGCTCAATAATAGATGAGGCTGTGGTGATGAAGATGCTGGCATAGAATGATAAATTATGCCCTATAATATTAAATTTTCACCTCAGTTTATATCAGATTTAGAGCAGGCATTAAGTTATTACAACCAATAATCACCCTCCGCTTAACGCAAGCTACATCTTCACAAACAAACGTTTTACAGTTCAGACAAATACTTCATAAACGCCTCCCTGCTTATCATCTCTGCGCCTAAAGAGGCTAAGTGGGGTGTATATACTTGGCAATCTATGAGTTGTGTACCGGTGCTTTGTAGGTGTTTTACCCATTGAATAAAGGCAAATTTGCTGGCATTGCTTACTAAGCTAAACATGCTTTCGCCACAAAACACTTTGCCTACCTGCACACCATATAGCCCCCCAACAAGCTGCTGCCCCTGCCACGCTTCTGCACAGTGCACAATGCCCTCCCGGTGCAGCTGTGTAAAGGCTGTAATCAGGCTATCGCTTAGCCATGTACCGTCTTGCCCTTCTCGGTACACATCTCTGCAATTTTCAATAACCTTTGTAAACGATGTGTTTATTCTAAACTCAAACTTTGGGCTTTTAATCACCTGCTGCATACTTTTGCTCACTTTCAGCTTATCAAGGAAAAGCACAAAGCGAGGGTCGGGACTCCACCAAAGTATAGGTTCGTCTTCGGGGTTGTACCAAGGAAAAATACCGCTATTGTATGCTAAGCGTATTCTGTCCACCGATAAATCGCCTCCAACGGCTACTATACCCTCGCTTGAAGCCGAGCTAACCGGTGGAAAGTAAAGCCTTTTAGATAAGATATACACTTTTGTTTATTGTTCCTTAATATTATATGCACCGCTTATGGTAACGTCATGCAAAGCTATACCATATTGTACTATACTGTCTTTCCATTTTTGCCTTTGGTGCGGGTCAAATAAGTTGCCCATAACCACCATTTGGGGGCTGAATATCTGCTTAATTTGGTGAACATTAAGCTGGCAATGGTTGTTGAGCACCAACACATCGGTAGGAAAGGGTTTTAGTGGTAATTCAGTGTAATTATAAATTAAAATTCTTTGCCCTGCAATGCAATAAATGTGTTCCAAACTATCCTTAGCCGGCTTATAACAACCATAATGCCCGTTGCCGGTGGCTATAATGGCAGAATCACCCTGATAGCCTGATTTTAACGCATAGCTATCACCGTTAATATAGGCAATGCTGTTGCCTATAGGTGTGTTGTAAACAATAAGCCTTCTTTGTGTCACATTACTTGCTTTTTCTATGAAGCACACAAGCACCAATACATTTATCGCCATGAAGGTGGCTAAAAAGGCGGGTCTAATGCCATGAATTAAGTAGTAAGCACCGGCTGCGATGGCAATATAAAGCACCACAATAAATGCCGGAGACCAATTAAGCGCATTCCATGCTGCTATTTGATAGCCTTCTAACGCATGTAGCCACGTTATGGCAAAAAACACTATTTGTTGCAGCAACCACCCCAAAAAGCCCGCAACAGCCGGCAATGAGGCTAACACCATCACCCCTACACCTAACAGCATCACCACCTCTAACAGTATTATGCCCACCACATTTGCCACCAAAAAAATGGCAGGGAATGTGTGAAAATAATAGATAATGAGCGGAGCTAACAGCACATTGGACGCAAGGCTTGCAGCCATAATTTGCCATACTTTGCTTAGCACTACATTTTTTGTGCTTATCCGGTGGTAAATGTGTTCGTAAAAAAGAAATAACGATAACACAGCAGTAAACGAAAACTGAAAACCGATGGAAAAAAGCCAATTGGGTTGAAAGCACAGCATGATAAACGCAACAGCAAACAGCTGATTGAGCGGGGCAAGCCGTTTATTAAACAATACAGCAACTGTTATAAGAGAGAACATAGCTGCCGCGCGGGTAGCAGAAGGCGATGTGCCGGTAAGCACTATATAAAACCATACCACCGGAACGGCTACTAAGTATTTTATCCACTCCCATTTTTTATGCTTAATCCACAGCATTATATAAGCAATACCGATAAACAAAAGTGAAATATTGCCTCCGGATAGGGCAAGTATATGCGCAATGCCCGTGTGCGTAAATGTGCTTCGCAGGTCTTTATCCAATCCCGACACATCGCCTAAAAGCATGGCTTTTATAAGGCTATTGGCTTGCGTAGCGGGCACGTATTTGTCTATCGTGCTCCATAAATACCTGCGTGAAAGGTCTATAAATGAAGGTGGTACGGTGGAATGCCCCCATATCGTAATTGGGCTATGGATATACAGTCGGTGATACCAATTATTGCGTTGGTAAATTTGAGCGTAGGATACTTCGCCGGGGTTGCCGTTGTCTGCCATTGCTACCATGTTGTTGGGGCACAAAAGGGTGTCATGCTTTTGAAAATTGGCAAGGGCATACCCGGTGTCTATTGCCATTATAGCCGTGCCTTGAGTTGCCGTTACCGAATGGCTGTCTAATAGGGCAATCACTTCTACCGGAATGGATTGGTGCTCTTTATCACGCTGCGGAGACTGTTGGGGCACTACAAGGCAATAGCCCTTATACGGCTTCAAATAATGCCCATACCAGCGGGGGTTTGTTCTTGCATCATAGCCGTAAGCCACAAAATAGCCTACGGCAAAAAGGGATATTAACGCATAGTAGGCTTGAGTGCCGTTGTACCACGATTTAGTATGATAAAGAAAGTAAAAATAGCCCGCAATACCACCAATGCCCGAAAATAGCGTAAGGTAAATAGCACTACCAACCGTAAAATAGGCTATAATGCCTAATACTAAAGGCAACAGCAAGCGAAAAAAGGGATGAACCTCCCAAAAAAAGAAATTGGTTTTAGGGTATTGGCTCATAACTAAATGCTAAAGCGAATGTACTACAAATACCTTTCCCCTTTGGTGCGCTTTACTTCTGCCACATATTCTTTAATTTGCTGCTCCTTATTGCGGTTGCATATCAATAGCACATCGGGTGTATCCACAATAATGTAGTTCTCTAAGCCTTGTAGCAATAGCAGCTTATCGGCAGGGGCTTTTATCATGCAGTTTCTTACGTCAAACAGGGTGGGATTATCGGCAAGCACGGCATTGTTGTTAGTGTCTTTGGTGCAGTTGTCATAAGCTGATTCCCATGTGCCTAAGTCGCACCAACCAAAACTTGACGGTATTACATACACATTTTGTGCCTTTTCCATTATGCCATAGTCAATAGATATATTGGTACATAAGGGGTATAGCTTGCTGATGATAGCATATTCGTCAGGTGTGTTATAGTCGGCAGAGGCACGCTGAAACACTTCGTGCATTTCAGGCATGTGAAGGGCTAAAGCGTTCATAATTGTTTGCACATTCCATACAAATATGCCGGAGTTCCATAAAAAATCGCCACTGTTTATAAACGTATTTGCCAACTCTAATGAAGGCTTTTCTGTAAATGTGCGTACCGGATGGGCTGTGCCAATGGCATTTTCGGTATCGTACTGAATGTAGCCGTAGCCGGTATCGGGGCGAGTGGGCGTAATGCCTAAAGTAAGCAACGAAGGGTTGGCTGCCACAAAATTTAGGGCTTCTTGCGCTGTGGCTTCAAATTGCCTTTCGTCCATTATCAAATGGTCTGCCGGAGACATAATGATGTTGGCATTAGGGTTTAGTGAAGCCATTTTATGGGCAAAATAGGCTGCACAGGGAGCAGTATTTTTTCTTAACGGTTCGCTAATTATGTTGGCTTCCTTTACCTCCGGTAGCTGTTGCTTTAGCGTATCTATATATTGTTCATTGGTAATGAAATATATATTTTCTAACGGGCATATATTTTTGAAGCGGTTAAACGTCCATTGTATGAGCGACTTACCCGTACCTAACAAATCTATAAATTGCTTAGGGAACTGCGCTCTGCTTTCTGGCCAAAACCTGCTGCCAATACCACCTGCCATTATGGCAACGTAATTGTTATGGTTCATATATGCTTTTTAATTGTAGCTTACCCCGTATAAGCCATATCTACAATATGACATACCGGGCTTGCAGGGGGCAAAAATAGCATAATAAACCGATATATGGTACAACGGCATAATAAGTGTTAATGTGCCTTATTCCGCTTCTGCTACCACTTCTTTTACCTCCGGTATCATGCGCTTCATCATGGTTTCTATACCACTTTTTAGCGTAATCATGGAGGACGGACAGCCGGAGCACGAACCTTGCAACATCAGCGTAACCTTGCCCTCATCATAGCCCCGGAAGCTAATAGCCCCACCGTCCATTTCTACTGCCGGTTTCACATAATTTTCAAGTAATTCTTTTATGCGCGCCACCACATCAGTATCGTTGGCATTAGTGGCTTCGGGTGCTGCTTGCACCACCACTAAGCTCTCGTCTATCACTTGCTTGCCCTCGTCTAAATATTGCTTTAAAAAC
>RGMU01000146.1 GCA_010021705.1 Chitinophagia bacterium
CGCCTTCCTGCAGTTCGCCGTCGCCGAGCATTGCATAGACGCGCGCATCCTGTTTCTGCAGCCGCAGCCCGATATCAGAATATTTCGCTGAATCCGCTTAAACTTTCCGGTCAATGTGGCAGATTAAAATGCTGCCTTAATTATGAATTGGATACGTATATGGATGCCTTATCGGTTTTTCCGCGTCATGCTGATACGTTAGAAACTGTTAAAGGCGTAGCCACGCTGCAAAAGAAGGACATTTTTAAGAACCTAATGTGGTACACGCTACCCAATAGCAACAAGCAATATCCGCTGCAAATAGACCGTGTAATAGAAATTGTGAAGCTCAATAAACAAGGTACAAAAGTAGATGACTTAGGAGCAGTGAACCTTGAAGTGAAACTTGACGCAGACGGCAATAAGATAGACAAAGGCTATGTGAACGATGTGGGGCAAACGGTGCTTAAAAACCTGAATAGAGAAAGCCGGAACAACAAAAAGAAAAAAGATAAACAAAGAGAAGGGCAAAGACCGGAAGGCAATGCCGGCATGGCTAATGCACCACAGGGTGGCAACGACAACAGACCCGACCTAAGGCAGCAGCAGCAAGGACAAAGGCAGCATGGCAATAAACCGCAGCAACCTAACCAGCAGGGCGGGCAAAAATCACAGCACGCTCAGCAACAAGGACAAAAACAGCCTCAACAACAGCAAAGGCAAAACCAACAGCAAGGGCAGAAGCAACAATCGCAACAACAGGGGCAAAGGCAAGCGCAACCACAAAACAATCCTAATCAACCCAAGCTGCAAAATACCTTTAATAGTCAGCCTAAAAATAAGCAACAATTTAACAACCCTAAGCCTAACCACAACAACAATCCTAAGCCTAAAGATGCCGATGCACCAAAGCCAGATAACGAAGGTGCAAAAGGCAGTGAGTAGGGCATAATTTACTGGTAAAAAGCTATCAACAACTGTTTTGAACCCTATAGCACCTAAACATAAAAGCCTTATAATGCCTTTATTGGCAATAGTTTTGCTTATTGCTACATGGGCAAGTGCGATGCCGGTAAAGAACCCCAATCACTCGCTGATATGGCAAATTTCAGGTAATGGGTTAACTAAAAAGTCTTACTTATTCGGTACAATACATCTTATTTGCCGTAATGACTTTGTGTGGAATAAACACATGAAAAAATCGTTTAACGCAAGCGAAAAAATATGCTTTGAAATGGACTTAGACGACCGGCAAACCATGATAGATGCTGCGATGGGTTTTATTGACACAAGCGGCAAACTATTATCAGACTATTTTAGCAAAGAGGAGTATAAAATTGTTAAAAAATTTATCAAAGATAGTTTGGATATAGACCCTGTCTTGCTGCTAAAGGCTACACCCGTAGCGTTGGAAAATCAAATCAGTATGCTATCTGTTGGTTGTGCCAATGCCATTGCTTATGAAGATAGCCTACTATACATGGCAAAAAAGCGCAAAAAGGAAGTTTGGGGCTTAGAGTCTGCCAAAGAACAAATAGATGTGCTAACCGGTCTTAGTAATGAAGACGCAGCCAAAGAAGTGTTAGAAGATATTAAAGGATTAGCGGCAAACAGGGCAGAATACAGCATGTTAGTAAACACCTATAAGCACCAAGATATTGAAACTTTATATACCCTTATCGTAAAAGAAAATGCCATTGATATAGCACCATTGCTTGACAATAGAAACGCTAAATGGATTAGCCGTATGGACAGTATGATGGCAAAAAATGCTGTTTTTTTTGCCGTAGGTGCGGGGCATTTATGGGGCGAAAAGGGGCTTATTACGCTACTTACCCAAAAGGGCTATACCGTAGAACCCGTGAAGGAATAGAGGGTGTATATGCCATAAAAGGTGTAAGCATAATTTTACATACCTTCAAGAAAAATCACTTTTTTTATGCAATAAGCATTATTTTTAGGCTAAATCAAGAAAATAATTGACTTTTTTTCGTCAAACGTGTCATTTTTTTGGTATATTCAGAAAAATAATTCATTTTTGCGGTAAATATCATTTTTATGCCAACATTACGTTTTCAAGCATTGCAACAGCTGCATGAAGCTGAAAAAAAGATTTCCGGCTATGGCGATAAAAAGATTACTGCCATTTTCGGAAGCCATGTTTTTACGGGACGCACATTGAGAGAGCATTTAAGCGATGAGGCTTATAAAAGCCTTAGCTTATCTGCCAAAACCGGGCAGCGCATAGAACGCCGCATTGCCGACCAAGTGGCTACAGGTATGAAGGCTTGGGCAGAGAGCCATGGTGTAACGCACTTTACCCATTGGTTTCAACCATTAACAGGTGCCACTGCCGAAAAGCATGACTCGTTTTTTACCATTAAAAGCGATGGCACTGCCATTGAACTTTTTGACGGTGATGCGCTGATACAGCAAGAGCCTGATGCGTCAAGTTTTCCGAATGGTGGCATAAGGGCAACATTTGAAGCGAGAGGCTATACCGCATGGGACCCCTCTTCTCCGGCTTTTATTATAGAAACGGGCTTTGGCAAAACCCTTTGCATTCCTACTATTTTTATTGCCTATAATGGTGAATCGCTGGACTATAAAGCACCCTTGCTAAAGTCTATTGCTGCGGTGGAAAAAGCTGCGGTGGATGTATGTCATTATTTTGATAAAAACGTAACAAAAGTAACGCCAACTTTAGGCTGGGAGCAAGAATATTTTGTGATAGACGAAACCCTTGCCAATGCCCGCCCCGACCTTATGATGTGCGGCAGAACCCTTTTAGGGCATAGCCCCGCCAAAGGGCAGCAATTAGAAGACCACTATTTTGGGGCTATTCCGGAGCGTGTGTTTGCCTTTATGCAAGATTATGAGCAAGAGTGTTATAAATTGGGCATTCCGCTACGTACAAGGCACAATGAGGTGGCACCGGCACAGTTTGAATGCGCACCCATGTTTGAAGAGGTGAACATAGCCGTTGACCACAATACACTCCTGATGGATGTGATGAACAAAGTGGCAAAGCGTCATAAGCTGAAAGTGTTGCTGCACGAAAAGCCCTTTGCCGGCGTTAATGGTTCGGGCAAGCACAACAATTGGAGCTTGGCTACCGATACAGGCGTAAACCTGCTGTCTCCGGGTAAAACGCCCCGCACCAATCTTATGTTCCTCACCTTTTTTGTGAATGTGATAAAGGCAGTGCATGACAACGATGACTTGCTGCGTGCAGCTATTGCCGGCGCAAACAACGACCACCGCTTGGGCGCAAACGAAGCTCCTCCGGCTATTATATCGGTGTATTTGGGTAAATACCTCACCGAAGTGTTAGACGAAATAGAAAGCCGTGTTAAAGAAAAGTTTAGCGAACAAGAAGAGGTTACGCTTAAAGGCGATATCCACAAGCAAATACCGGAATTGCTAAAAGACAACACAGACCGCAACCGTACCAGCCCTTTTGCGTTTACGGGTAATAAATTTGAGTTTAGAGCGGTAGGCTCATCAGCAAACTGCGCTTCGCCCATGATAGTGCTTAACACCATAATGGCTAATTCGCTTAAACAATTTAAGAAAGAAGTAGATGCCTTAATAGAAAAGGGCGAGAAAAAGGAAATAGCTATTTTGCAAACGCTACGCTCTTATATCACTTTTTCTAAACGCATACGCTTTGAAGGCGACAACTATAGCGAAGAATGGGCGGAAGAGGCAGCTGCAAGAGGCTTAAACAACTTTAAGACCACCCCCGAAGCCTTAGATGCTTTTGTGTCGGAAAAGTCAAAAAATTTGTTCTTTAACAACGGTATCTTCAGTAAAAGGGAATTAGAAGCCCGCCATGAGATAATGCTGGAAGAATATGTGAAAAAAGTGCAAATTGAGGCACGTATATTGGGCTACTTGGCTACCAACCACGTTTTACCTGCTGCCATTAACTACCAAAATACGTTAATCAAAAACGTGAAGGGATTAAAGGAAATAGGCTTAGACGAAAAAAGCTATTATGCGCAGTTGCAGTTAGTAAAGGTGATTAGCAAGCATATAGCCAAAATAAACGACCATGTAGAAGCCATGATAGCCACCCGCAAAGAAGCCAACAACGAAGCCGATATGCACAAGCGCGCCCATGCCTACTGCCATAGCGTAAAGCCCCATTTTGACCACATTCGCTACCATGCCGATAAATTAGAACTTATAGTGGACGATGCCCTTTGGCCCCTTCCAAAGTACAGAGAGCTACTATTTTTAAGATAATCTTAGCCATAACTAACACACAATTTAACCCAAGCCACCCTCACCGGTGGCTTGGTATTTTTGGGGCAAGAGGGTTAATTCGGGTTAATTATGGGTTAATTATTTTTCGGCAGAAAAGTAATTATTTGTACCTATTTTAATACAATATTAGGTTATTTTTACTTGTAGTAGTGCCGAATACACTATAAACCAAAACTATGAATAGGATAAAATTTTTTCAAATATAGCCTGCGCTAAAAGAGGTGGAACTGCATTACCTATTTGTTGCTGTATTTGCATGATAGTACCTTCAAAAATAAAGTTATCCGGAAAACTCTGCAGTCGGGCTGCTTCTCTAACTGATAAGCCCCTGTCTTGATAGGGATGTATTAACATGTTCTTTCTATAATTAGAGATAACTACGGATGGCTATTACCTTTTGCCAATAATTTGTGAAACAGGTTCGCGTTTAGTACGACGATTAATCAAGCTAAAAAATT
>RGMU01000147.1 GCA_010021705.1 Chitinophagia bacterium
TATTCTTTGCGGTCAGACGGACCATCATAATACATGTCCTGCGCCACAAGTAGCTTATTCACCACCCTGCCGGCAGTTCCGGTTTGAATGGTAACAAGCGTATTGCCAAGCATGTTTTTAGCTGCGTTAACAGCGGTTTCTTCGCTTTTTACCACCTGTACGCCTGCCTGTTCAGGGGCTTCTTTCATGCGTCCTTTACCGCGTCCGCCGGCATGTATTTGTGCTTTAATTACCGCAAATCGTGAGCCGGTGGCTTGGCTTATGTTTTTGTAGGCTTCTGTAGCTTCTTCTACTGTTGCCACTGCAATGCCTTCTTGTGTGGGCACGCCATAGCGTTTCAACAGTTCTTTGGCTTGATACTCGTGCAAGTTCATTAAAAAAACAATTTTTGGGCGAAGGTAAGGGATATTGCGCTATGTAGGTAATACCGCAAAATGAATTTTGGGTTAATTGATAATTATTGTCCCGTGTTTTATTATTGTTATGACTAAGTGTTATACCTTTGCGTTAAAAGATATTGCCATGTTAAAAAATCTACGCTACGCTTTTCTTTTTTCTGCCATGCTAAGTGTGGTTGCCGTAAACACGTCTTTTGCGCGCTTTGGCAACCCGTTTCAGCTACATAAGCTTGATTTTGGGGGCAACTATATAGTAATGACGGCAAAGCTGAAATACAGCCACATACCGTTAACGATTGATGGGTCGGGTGCTGTGCTTACGGATACCACAATTTCTAACAATGCCGATGCTTTAGGCTATGGCTATGAAATTGGCTTGCCCATACCCGTAATACCCATTGGCAATAAAGGGGCTGTGATACTAAATGTAGGCTTTTGGTACAATAAATTACAATGGCTTAATACTGACCAACTGTTGGTGGGCACTTATACCGGTAGCACCACCGCTGTTAGTGTTGTGCTGAACCGGCTATACCAATACGCTATTCCGGTGGGTGCAGACCTAAAGTTTGGCGGTGATGCGCATGGCTACATTGGCTCAAGGCTTGGCATAGCTGTTGGCGGTGGGGTGATACCGCAATGGAACATTTCAGACTTTGCTGCCGGCACCAAAACCAGTGCTTCTGCTTTTACCACAGTGCCATACTTAAAGGCTGAAATCAACTTTATGGCTTCGAGCTCGTTTGCCAAAGTTAAGGTGTATTACACTATGGGCGATTTTGTTATTTTTAATGATATTAAAGACGGAGGAGTATTTCCCAATCTTAGAACATCGCTTACCGGCAATTCAAACATTGTAGTGTCGGTTTCCACAAAGCCATTTTCTTATGGCAAGTTCAGAAAAATGAATTTTAGCTCCGGTGCCGGAGACGACTGGTACAGAAACTATAAAACACGCCTGCCTTATCGGTAAAAAAGAGCGGAAGACGAGGCTCGAACCCGCGACCCTCAGCTTGGGAAGCTGATGCTCTACCAACTGAGCTACTTCCGCTTATTAATGCAACACAAAGATAGGTATTTTTTTGCCCTAAAAGGCTTTAATCTTTGGCGTTTATGCAATTAAACTTTTGTCCGTAATTTTGCTTGGTCTATGAAGCTATTGTTTGCTTGCTTGGTGTTTCTTTGTGCGGGCATTGTGCCGGTTGCCGGTAGCCATGCGCAGCGGCTTATGGATATAAAGCCCTTATATTACCCGGCAAACATACACATTATGAGTGCGGGCTATCAGCTATCGTTTGCGCTAAAAGATATTGAAAAAACATTGCAGCTTGCCCGCCAAGCCGGAGACTCTACCTTCCCCGCCACCACCCAATTAGACTCGCTTAAAAACTATTCTTATGAGGTAAATACAGACCTCAAACTGGAATATCACTATCCCATGCAATACCTTATTCAACACATAGCAGGCGGTTTTTTGCTGCTGCGCAACCGCGTGATGATAATAGACCGCAAAAAGAAGCTAATGCCCCAAATTATTTTTGACGCTACCCCCGTTAACAACGGGCTTGCCTATACTCGCATCAACATTTATCATCCTACCACACACGAACTAATTTTTGTGTGCCGTATGCCCGTAGCCATGTATGGGCAAGACTTTGATATTGATGATTAGCGGGCTGTTCTTAAATATTGCTCTATTCTGCAAGGGTGCTATTTTTCATTTTCTACCATAAAACAAGTAAATATTTGTATTTTTAAGCCTTATTTAGTGCTTAATTGTTTTTATATGAACAAATATATATGGAAATATGGCGTGCCGGCGGGGTTATTGTTGGGGGGCTATATGTTTTATGCCATGAATAATTCTGCCTGTAGCACAGACGGAGGGAATCAAACTATGGCTATGATACAAGGCTTTGCTGCCGGTTTTATAGCTTATTCATCTATATGCTTTGCGGTGTTGGAAGCGCGCAAAAAATCGCCTGACGGTAGCATGACCTTCAAAAATGCCTTTATGATGGGGCTGGCTATTACGGCTATCGTATCCACCATATATGTTATAGCATGGGCAATAGATTATCACTTTTTTATCCCCGACTTTATGGACAAATATACCGCCCATGAAATAAGAGAAGCACAGAAAAAAGGCGCAACAGCGGCTGAAATAGCCAAAAAGGTGAAAGAAGCCGCAGATATAAAGGAAAGCTATAAAAATCCAATCATTTTTGCTGCCTATACTTATGCAGAAATACTGCCATCGGGCATACTGATGTCTTTAATATTTGGGCTGATTCTTAAAAGAAAGCCTACCGGCATAGAAAAAGCATAATCTAATATAATAATAAAAGTTATTACGTTTAACCAACTATGATATACAGAAGTAAAGCCCCCCTTAGAATAGGATTAGCCGGCGGGGGCACAGACGTTAGCCCGTATGCCGACCTTTACGGTGGTGCCATTCTAAACGCTACCATATCGCTATATGCCTACGCCGGCATAGTGCCCCACAGCGAAAATACGATAGTTATAGAAGCCATTGACCGCGGCGAAACCATTACGCTACCCTTAACAGCCTCCCTACCTATAGACGGCAAGTTAGACTTAGCAAAGGGTGTGTATAATCATTTGGTGCGACAATATGGTGCACTGCCTTCGGGTTTTAAACTAAGCACCATTGTGGATGCGCCGGCAGGGTCGGGCTTAGGCAGTTCGTCCACGCTTGTGGTGGCTATAATTGCCTGCTTTGCCGAATGGCTTAATCTACCGCTTGGTGAATATGACATTGCCCACAAAGCCTACGAAATAGAGCGCGTAGAATTAGCTATGGACGGGGGCAAGCAAGACCAATATGCTGCCACGTTTGGTGGGGTAAATTTTATGGAATTTTATGACAACAATAAAGTAATTGTAAACCCGCTACGCATAAAACCGGCTTATTTGTATGAATTAGAAAACAATCTACTACTCTTTTTTACCTCTACCAGCCGGCTGTCTTCTACCATTATAGCAGCGCAAAGCCAAAATGTAAAAGAAAATAAAACAGAAAGCATTGAGGCAATGCACAAGCTAAAAGAGCAGGCAGTGATGATGAAAGAAGCCCTGCTAAAAGGCAATGTGCACGAAATAGGCGCCATATTAGACTATGGCTTTAGGTATAAAAAGCAAATGGCTAAAGGCATTTCTAACCCCGCGATGGACAATATTTACGAAACTGCCTTAGCTGCCGGAGCCACCGGAGGCAAAATATCGGGTGCCGGTGGCGGTGGTTTTATGATGTTCTACTGTCCCGGCAACAATCGCTATGCCGTTATGGAGGCACTGTCGCAGTTTGGCGGGCAATTCCGCCCCTATCAATTTACCGAGAGAGGTGTGTTTTCTTGGAAAATAGGTTAGGTGGTAAAAGACCAATCTTTACATACCCATTTCCTTTACTATCGGGTGATTAATGAGCACGGGTATGCCTTGTGTGGCAGGTAGAGGAATGGCAGTTAGTTCGTTTAGGTGGTTGACGGGTGGAATGTCTTTGTCTATAATAAATTTGGGCACATGGTGGGGCACTAAGTCTATCAGCCCGGCTGCTGGATATACGGCAAGCGATGTGCCTATGACAACAAACAGGTCTGCCATGGCGGCATATTGGGCTGCTATTTCAATGTTGGGCACGGGTTCTTCAAACAGCACTATATGTGGTCTAAGCTGCCCGCCATCGGGGGCGCGTTGCCCTAATTCAATGTTCTGCGTATAGGGAAAAGTAACGGCATATGTTTTTACGCTGCGCATTTTTGTAAGCTCTCCGTGCAGGTGCAGTATGTGGGTGCTACCTGAGCGTTCATGCAGGTCATCTACGTTTTGGGTAATAATAATTACGTTAAACCACTGTTCTAATTCTACCAAGCCATAATGTGCGGCATTGGGCACGGCTTTCAGCATTTCAAGGCGGCGCATATTGTAAAACGCTAATACCAATGCCGGATTTTTGCGCAATGCAGTAGCGGTGGCTACGTCTTCTATGCGGTAGTTTTCCCACAGTCCGTTGTGGTCTCTAAATGTTTTTAGTCCGCTTTCGGCACTTATACCTGCACCGGTAAGCACCACCATATTTTTTTTCGCCATAGTGGGTGTTTTAAGGGCATTAGCAGCGGTCGTTATCGGGTCGCCAGTTTTTGATGCTTTTTTTAATTTCATCAGGGCTTAGTGATTTTTCGGCAGCAGTTTTACATAGCTCTACAAATTCGTCATCACCGGCAAAGCGGAGCGCAATGAGTTGTTTTAGGGTCAACCTGGGGTCTATTGGCTTACCGGTCATTATGT
>RGMU01000148.1 GCA_010021705.1 Chitinophagia bacterium
CTATAAGAGAAAGTGAATACCGTTTAAAGTTGGTTTTAGAAGCAGCTAATGTTGGCTGGTGGGATTGGGATATTGACAATAATATTACCTATTTTGACCCTAAATGGTGGGCTATGATTGGCTATCAGCCCGAGCAACAATTAATTTCCCCTAATTATAAGGAATATTTTAATAATCTACCCATTCACCCCAATGATGTGGAAAGGGTGATTAAAACCTACAAAACTGCTATTGATGGTGATGCCTCAAAATACGAATTTGAATATCGGATACAGCATAAACAAGGTCATTATGTTCCCGTGTTGGCAAGAGGGTATATATTAAGAAACCAAAACGGTAAGCCAATACGTATATCAGGCACCAATATGGACCTCACAGAAATAAAGCTTGTGGAACAAGCGTTTCACCAGTCGCAAGACAACCTGCGTACCGTGTTTGAAAACACTACAGTGGGTTATATTCTGTTTGATACTCATTTACAAATACTGTCTTTTAACGGACCGGCAGCCCATTTTACTCTATCTGAACACGGTAAGCCATTAGTTGCCGGTAACAGCTTTTTATCCTACTTTCCTGAAGAACAGCATGAAAGAATAATGGGTGTGGCACTAAAAGTGTTATCCGGTGAAAAATTAGAACACGAAACCTTGCACAATGCTACCGGAGAAGACAATTGGTATTATGTAAAGTACAGCCCCGTAGCCAATAAGAACAGCGAAGTAGTGGGCTTTGTGTTGGCTATGGAAAACATTACAGACCGTAAAAAGCAGGAGTTAGAAAAAGCCACATCCTTTAAATTACTAAGCGAGCAAAATAAACGCTTACTTGGTTTTTCTTATATAGTTTCACACAATTTGCGCTCCCATACCAGCAACATAAAGTCTATTGTACAATTCTTAAAGGAAACAGATGAGCAAGAGGAAAGAACGGAAATGTTAACTCACTTAACCACCGTTACCGACCTCTTGCACGAAACTATACACAATTTGCACGATGTGGTATCGGTGCACAATGCCGTAGGTTTGGTTAATATACCGCTCAACTTATCGGGATATGTAGGAAAAGCAATTAATGTATTAGGCGACCAAATAGAAGCTAAAAAGGCACTTATTAATAACAATGTTCCATACGATGTTACAATAGAATATCACCCTGCCTATTTAGAAAGCATTACCTTAAATTTTATTTCCAATGCCATTAAATATGCCCATCCTGATAGGCATCCGGTGGTAAATATCAACTATAATATGGAAAATAATGAAAAAATACTTATTATTGCAGATAATGGCATTGGTATAGACCTAAAGCGAAATGGAGATAAACTGTTTGGCTTATACAAAACGTTTCATGACAACCAAGATGCACGTGGAGTTGGGCTTTTTATCACCAAAAACCAGATAGAATCTATGGGCGGTAGAGTAGAGGTGGAAAGTGAACTTGGCATAGGTACTACGTTTAAAATATACTTCAAATGAACGAAATAGACAACATTTGTATTATTGATGACGACAACATATATACCATGTTGTTGAAAAAAACGATAAAAAAACTTAATATCTGCGATAACATTACCTCCTTTAATCAAGGAAAATTGGCATTAGAAACCTTTAAGACACATATTCAAACCAATACCCCGCTACCTGACATTATATTCTTAGACGTTAATATGCCCATATTAGATGGATGGATGTTTGTAGATGAGTTTGCGAAAATTATGGATGCCATGAATAAAAAGGTGCTTATATATGTGGTAAGCGCAAGCGTTGACCCTGATGATAAAAACAAAGCACTTGCCAATAAATACATCACCAATTACTTGGTAAAGCCCATAGAAATACAAACGCTACTTGGTATAGCGCAAACTTGCAAAGAAATGAAAAATAAGCTGTAGGGCAAGGCATACCCCTTTGTTATCCCATATTGTGAAACACCTGTTGCACGTCATCGTCCTGTTCTAAACGCTCTATTAGCTTAAACACATCTTCAGACTGTTCTTCAGTTATTGACACCCCGCTCAGCGGCAACCATTCAATTTCAGACGATATGGGCGTAATATTGCGGTCTTCCAATGCTTTTTGCATGGTGCCAAATTCGTTAAACCCGCAGCGCAATATAATATTGCCCTCACTATCTTCGCCCAATTCTTCCAAGCCAAAGTCTATCAATTCCAACTCCATATCGCCTAAGTCCACACCCTCCGGCTTTAGCTTAAACACACCCACATGCTTAAACAAAAAGCCCACCGAACCGCTATTGCCCAATGTTCCGCCTCCTTTGTTGAAATGAGAACGCACATTGGCTACGGTGCGCGTAGTGTTGTCTGTAGCCGTAACCACCATTATGGCTATACCGTGTGGCGCATATCCTTCATACAGCACCTCATCAAAGTTGCTGGTGTCTTTGCCTAAAGCGTTTTTTATGGCAGCCTCTATGCGGTCTTTCGGCATGTTAAACGACTTCGCATTTTGGATAATCCGCCTTAGCATCGGGTTTGTATTAGGGTCTGAACCGCCCTTTTTAACCGCTATGGCTATATCTTTTCCGGCACGGCTAAACTGTTTTGCCATTCTGTCGTACCGAGCAAACATGCTTGACTTTCTTACTTCAAATATCCTTCCCATATTAAATATGCAATCTATAAATCCTTAAACGCAGCACAACCGTGCCAACGGCACAAAAGTAAAACAAATGCCTTAATTTTAAAGAGACCGGTTACACACGAATCCTATCGGTATCTGTCTGTTTCTATTTGAGCAAAGCTTATTACCACAGTCTTAAATTCTTTTTATATAGCTTCTTTTACTACTATAGAACATAAGGACAGAAAACAGTTTTTTTTTGAACTTCTATATAGTACATTTGCAGGCTTATAAAGGATAATGAAAAGCGTACAATTTTTTCATATGGCAATAGTTGATATGGTAATGCCCAAAATGGGCGAAAGCATAATGGAAGCCACTGTTTTGAAATGGCATAAAAAAGTGGGCGATACCATAAAAATGGACGAAACGCTTTTAGAAATAGCTACCGATAAAGTGGACAGCGAAGTACCCGCTACTGCCGGTGGCTACATTACCGAGCTACTGTTTAAAGAAAATGACGTGGTGCCCGTAGGCACAGTTATTGCCCGCATTAGCACAGAAGCTACGGTTGAGGCATCTGCTCCCGTTGCTGTGCCGGAGCCTCCGATAGTAACAGTAAATGCTGCTCCAATGGCTACTGTTGCTATAGAAGCAAGCATGCCTGTTGTAAGTAATGGTGCGCCCCGCTTCTATTCGCCATTGGTGCTTAACATTGCTGCCAAAGAAGGCATTAGCATGACCGAGCTTGAGCGGATACCCGGCACCGGTAGCGAAGGCAGGGTATCTAAAAAAGACATACTAAGCTATATAGACAATAGAGGCAAGGTAGTATCTGCTCCTACTACTGTGGTTGAAGCACCGGTTGTTGTGCCATCTCGACCAAAAATCAGCTCTTCCGCCACTCGGCCCCCATAGACACTGCAGAGTTGGCTCAGCAACTTTCGCCGATTAATGCTCCACTGATCCCGCTCAGGTAAATACATAGTCACCCCTAACGCCCGGCCCCTTGGAATAATCGTCACTTTGTAAACAGGATCATGTTCTGGCACCAATCGACCAATAATCGCATGCCCTGCTTCGTGATACGCCGTAAGACGCTTCTCATCATCAGTCATGGCCATGGAACGACGCTCAGCCCCCATAAGGATTTTGTCTTTAGCTAACTCAAAATCTTGCATATCAGCGCTTTTCTTATTCGAACGCGCTGCATTTAAGACGGCTTCATTCACAAGATTTGCCAAATCTGCGCCTGAAAAACCAGGCGTTCCCCGAGCCAAAAGCGCTAAATTCACATCGGCGTTGGTTTTCACTTTAGAGGCGTGGACTTTAAGAATTTGCTCGCGCCCTCTCACATCTGGCAGCCCCACAACCACCTGACGATCGAAGCGACCAGGTCGCAACAAGGCAGGATCAAGCACATCAGGCCTATTGGTGGCGGCAATTACAATCACGCCTTGGTTATCGGCAAAACCATCCATCTCAACCAATAGCTGGTTTAAGGTTTGCTCACGTTCATCATGCCCACCGCCAAGACCTGTACCCCGATGACGGCCCACTGCATCGATTTCATCGATAAAAATAATACAAGGCGCTCGGCGTTTAGCTTGCTCAAACATGTCTCGCACGCGAGCCGCGCCAATCCCCACAAACATTTCGACAAAATCAGAACCGGAAATCGAGAAGAAAGGGACATTTGCCTCTCCGGCGATCGCTCGAGCCAATAAAGTTTTACCGGTGCCAGGAGGCCCCACCATCAAAATACCGCGGGGAATCTTGCCGCCAATCACACTGTATTTGGCGGGATCTTTTAAAAAATCAATAACCTCAGCGACTTCTTGTTTGGCCTCTTCTACGCCCGCTACATCCGCTAAGGTCACTTTGCCTTGAGCATCTCCGAGCAATTTGGCTTTACTTTTTCCAAAAGAAAATGCGCCGCCCCGACCCCCATTCATTTGCCGAAGCAAGAAAACCCAAATTAAAAAGAACAGAATTAACGGGAACCAATTCACAAAAATTCGCATTAACAAACTTTCTTCTTGCGGCGGTTTAGCTTTCACAGCAACGCCGTGATTCAACATTTCGTCCGTGAGGAACGGAT
>RGMU01000149.1 GCA_010021705.1 Chitinophagia bacterium
TCCGTTGTAAATACATATTCTGGGGCTGGCTGAAGGTAGCGTTGGATAAGCTCCGGAAGTATCCGCGCAGTCTCCATATATAATAAGTGTTATTTTGTAGGTCAGTCCCGAGACGTATGTATATCTCAGGTCAACCCCAAAAATATGGTTAGCACGGGTATTGAAGGAAAAAAACACTACGAAAAGCAGGGATAAGGCTACTTTTAATCCATTCAAAGACAAACGATTTCTCATGACTAAATGATGATGCTTCTTAATATTTTACTAAAGAGGGTATGTGAATCGTACAGTTACTCACACGAGCGCACAAGGTATGGAAAATAATGACACAGTCAAAACATTTTGGAGGCACAATAATTCAACAAGCCTCGTATAATAATTAGGAATTAATAAGGCAGTAAAAAATTAACATTTATTATTGCATTTGTCCGAAAATTGTCATTTTGGTTGAAAAGTAATAGATTGACCCGACTCTTTTACAATGAAAAAGTTTAATTTGAACAAAAAAATGTCGTTTATGCCCTTTCAGCTTTTACAAATGTTAATAAGCAAGATGTTATCCACAATAGTGTTGGCAGATACATCAAAAATTACTATGTTTGTGATATTAGGTACTCTCTTTATTTAATCGCTTTTAATAAACAATATAATTATGAGTCAAGCAGTGAAGCCGTTAAATGCGGAGAAAATTTCTTATGATGAATTTAAGCAAGAGGCTCTTAATGATTACTATTTAGCAGTAGCAAGCAGAGAAGCAAGCCTTATTGGTAGGAAAGAGGTGCTTACGGGCAAAGCAAAGTTTGGCATTTTTGGCGATGGCAAAGAATTGGCACAAATAGCAGCCGCCAAATGTATGCTACCCGGCGATATTCGCTCCGGTTATTACCGCGACCAAACGCTGATGTTTGCTACCGGTATGAGCGATATTCAAAAGTTTTTTGCGCAACTATATGCCAACCCTGATTTAGAGCATGAGCCTGCCACCGGTGGTAGAATGATGAATGGGCACTATGGTACTCGCTGGCTTGACAGTGAAGGGGACTGGCTTGACCTTACCAACACCCCACATTCCAGTAGCGACATATCGCCAACAGGAGGACAAATGGTGCGCGCATTAGGCTTAGCTTGCGCCTCTAAAATGTATAGAAATGTGGAGGTGTTGCAACAAGGGTTTGAAAAGTTTACACGTAATGGAAATGAAGTGATTTTTTGTACCATAGGCGATGCTTCAACATCTGAGGGGCACTTTTGGGAGAGCATAAATGCAGCCGGCGTGTTGCAAGTACCGCTTGCCATATTTATTTGGGACGATGGCTACGGCATATCTGTTCCCCGGAAATATCAAACTACTAAAAATTCTATTTCACAAGCCCTTAACGGCATGCAATGGAACGAAGAAGAAGGGGGGATTAACATATACACCGTAAAAGGCTGGGATTATACATCTTTAATATCCACATTTCAACATGGCATAGCGCGAGTGCGGGATACCCATATCCCTGCCATTTTTCACGTGCAAGAGGTTACGCAGCCACAGGGGCACTCCACTTCCGGCTCACATGAACGCTACAAATCTAAAGAACGCCTGCAATGGGAAAAAGATATGGATTGCATTGCGCAAATGCGTTCGTTTGTGTTATCAAACGGCATAGCGCAGGAAGAAGAATTAGTAACCTTAGAAATCAAAGCCAAAGACGAGGCAAGGACTGCTAAACAAAAAGCATGGGAAGCCTTTATTACACCCATTAAGCAGCAAATTAATCTTGCCACAGATTTAATGATTTCCATTGCCGTTGAAAGTAATGCAGATATAAAAAACAAAATAGGCAACATTATTAGCGACTTGAAGCTATTAAAAGAGCCTATCCGCAAAGACATAATGCAAGCCACAAGGCGAGTGCTTGCCCTTGCACCAAGCAGTGCCTCTGCAAAACTACGTGAGTTTTATGAGCAGATAAAAGCTGATAATGCAGATAAATTTTCATCACATTTATATTCGGCATCTACTTCCAATGCCATGAATGTTATTGAAATTCCTGCGGTGTATAGTGCTGATGCTCCGGTGGAGAACGGATATGAAATATTAAACAAATTTTTTGACTACACCTTCGCCACCAATCCGGCTGTAGTAGCCTTTGGCGAAGACTTAGGAAAAATAGGTGATGTTAATCAAGGCTTTGCGGGCTTGCAAGATAAATATGGCACTCACCGCATTAGCGATACCGGCATCAGAGAAGCTACCATAATTGGGCAAGGCATTGGCATGGCTATGCGTGGTTTACGCCCTATAGCAGAAATACAGTATTTAGACTATTTGCTATATGGCTTACAGCCCCTTAGCGATGACGTTTCTACCCTGCAATACCGCACCAAAGGCGGGCAAAAATGTCCTATCATAGTGCGCACACGCGGTCATCGGTTAGAAGGGATATGGCATAGCGGTTCGCCTATGGGTGTAATACTAAATGCTTTGCGAGGCATGTATCTATGCGTGCCCCGCAACATGACAGAAGCAGCCGGCATGTACAACACTCTATTGCAAAGCGATGAACCGGGCATAGTAATAGAATGCCTGAACGGATACCGCCTTAAAGAAAGGCTGCCTGATAATTTGGGCGATTTTACCGTTCCATTTGGAGTGCCTGATATTATAAGAGAAGGTACGGATATTACGATAGTGTCCTACGGCTCTACATTGCGCATTATTGAAGACGCAATAGTTAATTATTTGCAAACACAAAATATTAGCTGTGAAGTGATAGATGTGCGCACCTTATTGCCTTTTGACATTCATGGTGTGATAGTAGATTCACTCAAAAAGACCAACCGTATAGCATTTATAGACGAGGACGTACCGGGTGGTGCCACAGCTTATATGTTTCAGCAGGTAATGGAAAAGCAAGGCGGTTACCGTTGGTTAGACGCAAGCCCCATTACCATTACAGCCCAAGCACATCGCCCTGCTTATGCCACCGATGGCGATTATTTTTCTAAGCCTAATGCCGAAGACATAGCAGCTGCCTTAGAAAAAATCATGCAAGAATAGCCTTACATTCATTTTGATAAAAGGTGCGTTCAATGCAAAAATTGTTGATTGAAGCGTTTTTAGAACAGACTGCATATAGGGAGGTGCTTTTAAGCGAACAACCCGCTAAGTATTGCCTGTTTGATGTGCGTAGCCCCTCCGAATATGCGCAAGGGCACATTCCAGGTGCTCTTAGTTTACCTCTTTTTACAGATGAGGAGCGCAAAATAGTGGGCACGGCATATAAGCAGCAAAGCCGTGAAGTTGCCATTAAAATAGGGCTTGACTTTTTCGGACCCAAAATGCGCCCTTTTGTAGAGCAGGTAGAAAATCATATAGCCCAACTTGCTAAAGATAAGAACAGTGCCTCCCAAGCGCGCATACCCGTATATATGTATTGCTGGCGGGGTGGAATGAGAAGCGGGGCAATGGCATGGCTATTAGAGCTTTATGGTTTTCAGGTTTTCACTTTGCAAGGGGGGTATAAAGCGTTCAGAAATTGGGCTTTAGCACAGTTTAATAAGCCCTACCCGCTATGTGTACTTGGAGGCTATACGGGTTCAGGTAAAACGGAGTTGCTTAGTCATTTAACTTCAATGGGCTATCCGATGGTGGATTTAGAACATTTAGCCTGCCATAAAGGCTCTGCATTTGGCGGATATGACGGCACTCAACCCTCACAAGAGCACTTTGAAAATAGGCTTGCAGTAGCCTTAACACACGGTTTAATAGCCGGTAAACCAATATGGATAGAAGATGAAAGCCGCCGTATAGGCAAGCTAAACATACCGGAACCACTGTGGCATACCTTACGAACAGCTCGCCTTTATTTTTTGGATATTCCGTTTGAACACCGATTGGCTTATATAGAACAACAATATGGGCACTACCCTACCGATTGGCTAATAGATGCCGTTAACCGCATTCAGAAGAAATTAGGGGGGAAAGAAGCGCAAACCGCTGTTCAATACTTAAAGGATAATAATATTATAGCTGCCTTCGCCATTTTGCTACGCTATTATGATAAGCTGTATAAAAAGGGATTTGAAGACAGG
Source organism: Chitinophagia bacterium (assembly GCA_010021705.1). Lineage (GTDB taxonomy): Bacteria > Bacteroidota > Bacteroidia > Chitinophagales > Chitinophagaceae > RGMU01. Next base: position 4,081 of record RGMU01000149.1, read on the forward strand.
CTTAGCTTAGGGGGAAAAGTGCAACATATCCCCTGCCCTTCTGTAAACAATAATGAAAATGTAAGCCTTTTAATTGAGGCAGAAGAAAATAAAATAATTAATAAAGCGATATCCGCATTTACCAACATATTTACCAACAAAAACACATAATGACAAACGAAGTTATTACTGAATATAAACTCACTCAATTTACAGAAAGCTCCGGTTGCGGCTGCAAAATTCCGCCAGAGCTACTTTCTACGCTATTGGCAGGCAGAATCCCCATAAAAAAGCCCGACAACCTGCTTGTGGGTGCAGAAACCAAAGATGATGCCGCTGCATACGATATGGGCAACGGACAAGCCATGATTTGCACCGCAGACTTTTTTACCCCTATAGTGGATGATGCCTTCAATTTTGGGCGTATTGCTGCTGCCAATGCCATAAGCGATGTATATGCCATGGGCGGTAAGCCCCAAACGGCTTTAGCTTTATTAGGCTTTCCCGTTAATAAAATGCCCATAGCCATTGCAGGTAAAATTATGGAGGGGGCAGAAATAGTGTGCCAAAAAGCAGGTATAGTGATAGCA
>RGMU01000150.1 GCA_010021705.1 Chitinophagia bacterium
GGTATGTAGCAAGTCAATTTTTTACTTAACATAATGTATATTATGTAACAAAATGGGATAATTAAATAGATGGTGTATAGGTGTGAATTTTAGGTAAGTTATGGGTGTAAGGTTTGATTAGCTTTGGATAGCCAAATTTGGCTTATCTTACACCGTAATAGCTATTATGGCTAAGTATTATGGAAAACCATATTTATGCAGGCTCGTTACAACGGCTTCTAACAATTATGACCCAACTCCGGGCACAATGCCCCTGGGATAAAAAGCAAACGCTGCAAACGCTTCGCCCACAAACGATTGAAGAATTGTATGAGCTTGCCGATGCGGTGCAGGCAGAAGACTGGGCAAATATTAAAGAAGAATTGGGCGATATGCTGCTGCATATTGTGTTTTATACCACTATAGCCAAAGAACAGGCGCAGTTTGTGATAGAAGATGTGATAGCGGGAATATGCAATAAATTGGTGAGCCGTCATCCGCATATTTATGGTAGTGTAAATGTTAAAGATGAAGAGGAGGTGAAACAAAACTGGGAAAAGTTAAAAATGAAAGAAGGGAAAACGTCTATATTGAGCGGTGTTCCTAAAGCCATGCCGGCATTGGGCAAAGCGTTGCTACTGCAACGGAAAACGCAAAAGGTGGGCTTTGAATGGGATAATACGGCGCAGGTGAAGGCTAAGGTGGAAGAAGAATGGCAGGAATTGGACGAGGCAATAAAAGGAGGCAATAAGCATGACATAGAAGATGAGTTGGGCGATGTGCTGTTTGCGCTTGTGAATTATGCTCGGTTTGTGGACATAGACCCGGAGGTGGCTTTAGAGCGGTCTAATCAAAAGTTTATGCGCCGTTTTAAGCGTATAGAAACCTTAGCGGCAGAACAGGGCAACAGCCTTCAAAATATGAACCTTGAGGCTATGGACAAGTTGTGGCACATTGCAAAGCAAGAAGAACGAAGTAAATGAGAAAACGGATACAACAAGCGGGATTGATAGTAGCGTGTATAGCAATATGGGCGGCTGTATTGCTATATTATTGGGTGTGCTTGAGACAGTTGGAGCCGGAGAAGATGGCTAAAGATGTAACCGCAGACTTGGTTGAAAAAGACAATTTGCTAACTAAAATTAAGCATGACAGTGTATTGCTGTCTGCGGTATTTCAGGGAAAGGTGAACAGCCGGCAGCAGGAATATTTATTACAACAGCCCGTATATATTTATGCCTATAATAATGACTCTTTGGTCTTTTGGAATAACAATAGTGTTTTGCCCACTGCGCCTTGGGATTCGTTGTTGAATAAAACAATAATTAAAGAAAAGTCTAAGGGTGTTTTTGTTCGTAAAAGTTTTGAGTTTGTATCTAAAACGGGGCATAATGGTGATGGGCATACAAAGCATATTATAGTGGCGTATTTACCGGTAAAAATTGTATATCCGGTTAGTAATGGTTATTTAAGCAACCACTTTTTAGCCGAGATACGGGAATAGGACAGCGTTTTTATGCTATTCATTATTTATATTTATTTTATGCGTTATTACGAGTATTAATAAGTTACCGTTTAACTTAGAGCTTACTCCCCTATTTGCCGATAAAACCTATAGTTCGGTTGAAGGGCTGCTACCGAGTTTAAAGCCGTTATTGGTGGCGTTGTTTTACGGGCTATGGGAGCTATTTGTGGTGCTAAGCTATAGAAGTGCGTTCAACACTAATTGGGAGCGATTGCAAGGCTCCGGTGCGGTTTCTTTTGTTGTTTGCTTATTGGGTATTGGCGTTATATATGGTTATTCGGGTTTACTTACGTTGATAATTAAGACGTTGTGCGGGGATAGCAATGTTCAGTTGGACGTGTCTAAATATGCCAATGTAACGCCAATAAGCATTAGTTTTTTATTAATTATACTGCTTTTGGTGGTGTCTCATTTTGTTATGGTGTGGCTAATATACCGGCTGATAGATAAGGTATGGAAGCGGAGGTTTTATAAGTATATTGTATATGTGGCGGTGTTGTTGGTGGGTGAGTTTGTGATGAGAATTACAAAAGTAGAATTGTCTTTTTTGGTTTTAGGGTTAGGGCTGTTTGTTATGAATGACTTAGGGTGGTATCCGAAAAGGCTACGGCTAATAGACAATTATTTGCTGGTATGGTGCGTAATGGCAGCACTGTTTTCGGGGGTAACGACCTACTACTTTATGAAGGTAATGGAGCAAAAAAACCTACTGCAATATGCCACACAACTTGCCTTAGCCTCCGATGCCGACAAAGACCTTATTTTTGTTGTTAAGCGGAATAAACAATTTGTGCAAGACCCGCGCCTACTGCAATATTTTGAAAAGAATAAAGACAACAGCCAAAATCCAAAGACAATTATCAAAAAAATAGATTCTACTTATTTTAAGCAGTTTGCGAATGATTATACCATTAATTACTATTTATATAACGCTAAAGAAAACTATACCCTAATAGACAGTGAGCAAGCGATGAGATACAAAGAATTTGACCAAGCGCGGCATTCTACCTTAGATTCGCACATACACACGCAATACTTAGACCCTGAAGACAGGCATATTTACCTCTATGACACGATATATAAGCCCGGTCAGCAAATAGCGGGCTATGTGCTGATAGATATGCAAAAAAAGGTATTTGGGAGGTCGTCTATACTCTCTACCCTATTGCTGCCCAATACAACTAATAATGAAGATGTGCTCTACCCTAATGCGATTTATCAGGACGGTAAGCTCATTTACAGTTCAAAGGACTATAACTTTGCTGTTAATTTACCTTCAAACCATAGAAAAGATAAAAACAGCTACAGCTTTGAAGGCGGTTATTATATTTTAAGCTATAATGCAGAAAATAATAAGCAAATATTGGTAGTAAATAAGCACAATATTTTTTTAGAAATTATATCGTTATTTTCTTACTATGTGTACATACTGTTTTTTCTGCTAATAGGTTATTTGCTGTTTAAGCTGCTGTTTAGCCTAATGAGGCTACGGCTTATAAGGCGAATTGAATTTGGGTTTAAGAATAGCATACAAATATTAATGCCCGTTATGCTGTTAGTATCGTTTATCATATCTGCCCTTTTGGCAGTTAATTTCATGATGAGTGATTATGAAGGAAGCACAGCCGAAACGCAAAACCAGCAGTTAGTGTCTTCTTCGCGGCTTATTTTAAGCTATTTGAATAGCACCAACTATAAGTTGAATGCCATGTTTAACAAGGTATCGGAGCGGGATTCGTTTTTTAATTACATTAATAAAATTGCCAAAAATGAAAGGCATGATATTAATATATATGATGTGCAAGGCAGCTTGATTACCTCATCGCAGCCGGAGATATACCAAAAAGAGATTTTTTCGCACAAAATAGACCCTGATGCCTATAATGCCCTTGCCTACGAAGGCAAAACGCTCCAAATACAAAAAGAAAAGATAGGTTCATTGTCTTATTTATCGGGCTATATGCCGTTGATGGGTAGTGAAGGTGTAATTATAGGTTATCTTAATATTCCGTTCTACAATGCCGTAGATGCCAACAATAATAAAATATCTACCCTGATAATCGCCTTAACGAACAGCTATGCGTTTATGTTTTTGATAACGGCATTTATATCAGTAGCATTTTCACGGAGGTTTACAAAGGTGTATGATTTGATATTACACCAATTTGAGAAAATAAAGTTAGAGAAGAACGAGCTATTAAAATGGCCTCATGACGATGAGATAGGGCGATTGGTAGCGGAGTACAATAAAATGGTGCAAAAAGTGGAGGATTCGGCAAAGGAATTGGCAAATTCGGAGCGTGATGCGGCATGGCGGGAAATGGCACGTCAGGTGGCGCATGAAATTAAAAACCCCCTTAATCCGCTAAAGCTAAACATACAGTATTTGCAATATCAAGCCCAAAATGAGACTTCTCCGTTTGCTCAAAAAGTGAAGCTGCTCACTGCCCCGCTATTGGAGCAGATAGATAATTTAGCGTATATAGCCACGCAATTTTCCAGCTTTGCGAAGCTACCGGAGTCGCAGCCGGAGCGCATAGATATTCCATTGTTTATGGAGGAGAATATGCAGGTTTATGAACAAGACAACAGGGCGCGTGTAACGCTTTTGTGCCATGCTTCGCCGCTATATATTATATGCGATAAAAGCCAACTGATACGCTTGGTTAACAATATAGTAGAAAATGCCATGCAGGCAATGCCGGGCACGCGTGAGGGCGTGATAGCGATTGAAATAGGCATAGAAGACGGTAAAGCGAAGCTAACGTTTGCAGACAATGGTATTGGTATTCCCAATGATGTTAAAGAAAAGATATTCAGCCCGTATTTCACTACTAAGTCTTCGGGTACGGGGTTGGGTTTGGCAATGACAAAAAAGATGATAGAGCTTTGGGGCGGCACCATCACCTTTAGTAGTATTGATGGTGAAGGTACGGTTTTTACGATATTGCTGCCGATTGCGGAATAGGTATTTTATCCCCCATAGTGATATTAAAAGGTTAAGTTTTATGACACGCGCAAAAACCACCTATCATAGATAAAAAACAGTAACTTTGCCCTCAAAATCCCGCACATGCAAATAGCCAATCCCCTAAACGATGTAGCCTTTAAGTGGCTGATGTTAAACAAAAGAATTGCTAAATT
>RGMU01000016.1 GCA_010021705.1 Chitinophagia bacterium
GCAAATATTTAGACAAAGTGGCATTTAACGGTGGCATGTATGGCAGATATACCATACACCCCGCCTTGAGCTTAAAATTTGGCTTGGGCTTTGGGTCTTTTTATGCCAGCGATGAGTGGAACTTTGATTTAGCCAAAAAAGCAAAAACACAAGGCGAAGACGCTTATCAGCGTTATGCAAGGGCTATAAAGTCTAAGGCATACATTTTTGAGAGCATGTTGTTGTTTGAATTTTCACCATTCCGCTACAATCCTGAAAGCCGCAAAGCACACCGTCGCGGGCAGCCTTATATAGGTGCCGGGGTGGGTTATTTCCACTTTGAGCCTTATAGCAACGTGGCTATGAGCAACACATTTGTAAAAACATTCCCGCTTAAAATTGAAGGCAACGGCTTTGGCGACAGCTTTCCTAAGTCTTATTCACTATGGCAGCCAAGCATTCCTTTCGTTGTAGGCTACCGGTGGGACATTGGCGAGCACCTTAACTTAGGCATTGAATACTGCTACCGCAAAACGTTTACCGACTATTTAGACGGCGTTAGCGGCAAATACATTGACCCGGCAGAATATTCAAAACATCTATCGGCAAATGAGGCAGCCAATGCCCGTGATGTGCAAGATAAAGCGATTTACAGCATATACACACAGCCACACACCCCCGGGCAAATGCGCGGCAATCCGGCAGACAAAGACGCTTACGGTTCGTTTAACATTACTTTCTACTACAAAGTATTTACCCGCACCAAAGAGTGGTGGCATATATTTTAAGTTACCCGTTGTTTAGTGATATTTATTGGTAGTTTACCGGTGGAAGGGTAGCCTCGCTTTAGGTTATTTGGGGATATGGCTACTTATCTGTGAATCTCTTGTGTGAGGTACATTAAAACACAATCTGCTTATCTTCAGATAAATTTGCTATTCACATTACCGCCTGTAGTAGTTAATGTTTGACAGGGGATAACATGCCTGTACGCGCACTTATATCAGAGTATGGCTGCTATTAGGAAATAAGGGGTGCGCAGTAAAAATTTAGAAAGATGTACAAAAAACTATAAATTTGTAGGCTAAAGACTATCGCCGGCTAAATAGCATGTAGTATTACCTCCACTGTCAATAGTTCTAAAAAAAGATATTAGAGTCCAATTTTATGAAAATCAAACCCATAAATATTTTTGATGCCCTCAAAGGCAAGCCTATAAGGCATAAAAGATATTCGCAAATTGAAATAGACCAACTGATTAATAACACAAATCGGTTACTTAGCACTACATCAGAAAATAATACAGAGGAAAATCAAAAAAACCACATTAGAGATTTTCTAAAAAATACTTATTACAGGCAAAACTATGAGATTAATACTAAAGGTAACATAGACCTTGTAATACATACAGGAAAAAGCTCTGTGGATCCTGTGGGTGTTATTATTGAGACTAAACGGATTGGAAACAAAAGCGAAATGATTACCCTTGAAAAACCCAATGTAAAGGCTTTTCATGAGCTTATCTTGTATTACTTATTGGAGAGAATTGAGCACAATAATATAAACATCACTTATTGCATTATCACAAATACTATAGATTGGTTTATTTTTGATGCAATTCATTTTGAAAGACACTTTATCAATAATAAGGAATTTTTAAGCAACTATAAAGAATGGAAAACTAACAGGAAGGTATCTAGCAACACTCAATTTTTTTATGAACATATCGCAAAACCATACTTAGATTTAATAGATGTAGATCTGCCTTGCATCAAACTTAATTTAGCCGAATATGCAAATCAACCTATTACTGATAATGCAACTGCGCTTAAATTTACCTATTTACATCACATTTTTTCACCGGAATTTTTGTTGAAAATACCGTATACTATTGATAAAAATAATCTTAATAGAGATTTTTATGAAGAGTTATTGCATTTAATCGGATTGGAAGAAATTAAAGATGCTTCTAAGCGGAAAATTGTTCGTAAGAAAAGCAACAAACAACCAGGGTCGCTCGTAGAGAATATTATCACTGTATTGCAAACAGAAAACATTAATATTCAATACGGTTTTAACTCACAAAATAGCGACAATCCAAGCAAAGAAGAATTATTATTTGATACCGCACTTCAGTTATCTATGTTATGGGTAAACAGAATATTATTTTTAAAGTTGCTAGAGGCGCAACTCATTAATTACCACAAAGGAGATTCAAGCTATAAATTTCTTACCATTACTTTAGTTACAGATTATCATGAACTTTATAAGCTATTTCATCAAGTTTTATCAGTAAAACCAGAAGATAGAAATCAGACAGTCGTTCATAAGTATAAAGCTGTTCCTTATCTTAATAGCTCTTTATTTGAAATATCAGAATTAGAAAGGCAAACAATACGAATAAACGCTTTAGATAATAAAGCACTACTGTCTATTTCAGATAATTCTATCTTAAAAAAGGCTACTGAATTTTCTCAAGAATCTTCTTTTTTATATTACCTCTTTTTATTTTTAGATGCTTATGATTTTACTGATACGGAGGCAAAAATAATTAAAGAAAGTACAAAAAAACACCTCGTCAATGCGTCTGTCTTAGGTAAAATATTTGAAAAATTAAATGGATATAAAGACGGTTCTGTATTTACACCCGCCATTATTACCGATTATATGAGTAGGCAAGCCATTAGATTGCGTATTTTAGATAAATTTAGAGAAGAACCCTACAAATGGAAAGTAGAACAATGGGATGAGCTAAAAAATTATATCGCAGACAAAAAGTCTTCAAAAGAAATTTTGGCTTTTAATGAAGTAGTAAATAATATAAAAATATGCGACCCTGCGGTTGGATCTGGTCATTTTTTAGTATCTGCATTGAACGAATTAATAGCCATAAAAGCAGATTTGGGTATTTTTGCTGATAACAGAGGTATCAAATTTACAAACTTTGAGATAACCGTAGATAGTGACGAACTTTTTGTATGTGATTCCGCAGGTATCCCATTTCAATATTTAATTCATGAAGGTAAACCGGCTACATCGGAAATACAAAGGCTACAAATCGCACTATTTCATGAAAAACAAAAAATTATTGAAAATTGCTTATTTGGTGTAGATATTAACCCCGTTTCAATACAAATATGTAGGCTCAGACTGTGGATAGAATTATTAAAAAATGCCTACTATAAAGAACCCTCATACAAAGAATTAGAAACTCTGCCTAACATTGATATAAATATTAAATGTGGGAACAGCCTGTTATCGCGCTTTGCATTTGATGCAGATTTAACCAATGCTCTCAAATCAATAAATTCAAATATCCATGATTATAAAAAATTAGTGGACAGTTATAAAAAAGAAACAAATTCAGAAATTAGAGTCGCTACAACGCTATTAATTAACAACATAAAAAGCAAATTTAGTACAGAAATTGGCAAACAAAACAAAAAACAAATTGAACTTAATAAATATAGCAGTGAGTTATTTAATTTACTTAACCCAGTATTACATGATGTAGTTCCAGAGGATATAAAAAAGAACGAAGAGAAGCGAAAACTCTTAGAATCAAAGATTGACTCTCTACAAAAAGAAATCGATTTAGATAAAGCAAATCCACTGTATAATACAGCTTTTGAATGGAGGTTTGAGTTTCCAGAGACCATGAATTCAAAAATAGAATTTGAAGGCTTTGATATTATTATAGGAAATCCTCCTTATATTGAGTCTAGGGGCAATAAAATAGATGACCGGCTAAAAGTAGAATTATCAAAGAAAATCGTCATCCGCAACGGTCAAGATGCTTCACTTATAACAAGAGGGTCTGATTTGCTAATTTATTTTTTTGAGTTAGGTCTCTATTTATTAAAACCTAATGGATATTTCTCATTCATAACAGAAAATGCCTGGTTAGATACAGACTATGGTACAAAATTTCAGCAGTTTTTATTAAAAAAGACTACAATAAGACTAGTTTTAGATTATAATCAAAAATATTTTGATAGTGATTCTGCCAATATTAACACTGTAATTACTTTGTTTTGTAATAGAAAACCTTTGGAATCAGATACTGCCGTTTTTTGTAAATTTAATGCTCCCTTAGCTGAATTAGCTTCTTTTCCAAACGAAATAAACCCAGAGAATACGCCGGGTAAAGTAAACTTGATACCTCACAAAAGTGAGACATTAAAGAAGTACAAATGGGGGATTTTGTTAAACGCTGATCCGGTTATTGAGTTGATGCTACAAAGAAGTCATCACCTATGTTTACTGCAAAAAGGGGTATTTGAAGTTGGACAAGGGTTAAATTTAACTAAAGATAACATCATAAGCCCGTTAATGATACACGAACATAAAATAGACCCTAATTGGCTTATACCTTTTTTTACTAATGCAGATGGAGCACCGTATCACATTAATAGAACTATCAATTATCTATTAGACCACGATAAAATTTCTAAAGACACCCTTTCGTTTTTCAAAAGCAAAAATATCAATATTCCCAAAATTACAACAAAAACACGTCAAATACCAGCCTTAATACTGCCCCGTGGGATTGGTAGGCATTTCTGCGCTTATAATGCAAAAAACGCATATAGTGCGAGTTTTGTAGAAATATATATGAACAAAGATAGTCCACATTTAAAAAATATTTGGATATTTTTAAATTCATCTATTGGATGGTTAATGCGAGAATTATATGGCAGAAAAAATTTAGGCGGTGGTATGTTAAAAGCAGAAGCAATAGATTTAAAAGAAATACCTGTCCTGTATGATTTTAGCAAATTTACACACCAAATAAACATTTGCTTTACAAACACTATTGGGCAAGAAGCTCAGCAATCACTTTCCGAAATGGATAGCGATATACACCAGCAAATAGACGATATTGTATTTGAAGCATTTGGCTACACTAATTTTGAAAAAGACGCATTATTAAAATTATTGAAAAGAACAATAATGGAAAGAGAAGAGAAAGCCCGAAGTAAATAGTTTCCCCTACACGCCGGCAGGTATTAGTGGCATTTCTTGCGGGTATAGCTTGTTTTCTAACTTATGGCGCACTGCGGCAAAGGCGGCTAAGGTCTCTTCAATGTCTTGCTCGGTATGGGCGGCAGTAGGTATTATGCGTAGCTCTATTTGCCCCTTCGGAATCACCGGATATACCACTACGGAGCAAAAGATGTCATAATTTTCGCGCAGGTCGTGGGTCAGCTGAACGGCATCGTAAAGCCCGCCTTTCATAAACACCGGGGTTACGGGTGTGTTGGTAGTGCCTAAGTCAAACCCTGCTGCTTTAAAGCCGTTTTGCAGTTGGCGCACATTTTTCCATAGCTTTTCGCGCAATTCGGGCATGGTGCGTATCATGCGAAGGCGTTTTAGGTTGCCTTCTACAAATGCCATAGGCAGCGATTTGGCATAGATTTGGCTACGCATATTGTAGCGCATGTAGGTTAATATTTTTTTATCACCGGCAAAAAAGCCTCCAATAGAAGCCATAGATTTGGCAAAGGTGGAAAAGTAAATATCTATATCGTCTATGCAGTTTTGCTCATCGCCTATGCCGGCTCCGGTTTTGCCCATAGTGCCAAAGCCGTGAGCATCGTCCACGAGCATACGAAAGTTGTATTTTTCCTTCAACACGGCTAATTCGCGTATTTTACCCTGATTGCCCGACATGCCAAACACGCCCTCTGTAATCAACAATATACCGCCTCCGGTTTTGGCAGCGTGGGCTGTGGCGCGGGCAAGCTGTTTGTCGCAGTCTGCCACGTCATTGTGTTTATACACATAGCGTTGGCTGGGTATCATGCGTAGCCCGTCTATTATGCAGGCGTGGCATTCGGCATCATACACCACCACATCATGGCGGCTGCAAAGCACGTCTATGGCACTGGAAATGCCCTGATAGCCATAGTTCACCAACATGGCATCTTCTTTGCCTACAAATTCGGCAAGCTCGTGTTCTAAGGTATCATGATTGTCAGAGTTGCCGCTCATCATGCGGGCACCCATAGGCAATGCCAAGCCATATTTGGCTGCGGCATCGGCATCGGCTTTGCGCACTTCAGGGTGGTTAGCAAGCCCCAAATAGTTGTTTAAGCTCCATATTATTTTTTCTTTGCCCCTGAATTTCATACGGTTGCCTATTTCTCCTTCTAATTTGGGAAAGGCAAAGTAGCCGGGTGCTTTTTCTGCATAGTCGCCTATGGGTCCCAGTCTATTTTCAAATTTGGCAAATAAATCCATCGTTTACGCTAATTAAGATATGAAAAAATAAATACAAGCCCGCAAAATCTATTTTAGTGTTGCAACCCGCATAAGCGGATATGGGGCAGGTTAACAGTAGAATTTTCGCAAAATTAATAAAGAAATAACCATAATGTGCCAAATAGTGGCTACTATTTTCGCACATTTGCAAAACTATAAGTATTTATGGCTCGTTATATTGTATTATTGGCATTTTTGCTATGTTTTGGTAGCCTTGCAGCAAGGCAAAATACTACTAATTCCCGCCCAAAATTAGTAGTGGGTATTGTGATAGACCAAATGAGGTGGGATTATCTATATCGCTTTTCGCACCACTATGGTAGCGGTGGTTTTCACCGGCTGATGGAAAAGGGCTATAATTGCCAAAACACCATGATAAACTACTTGCCCACCTTTACCGCTCCCGGGCACAGCTGCATATACACCGGCAGCGTACCGTCTATACACGGCATAGCAGGCAACGATTGGCGGGACAACATCACCGGCAAAAAAATGTATTGCGTGCAAGATGACGCTGTTATGGAGGTGAATCAAAACCAGCTAAGGGGCAAATCTATGAGTCCCCGTAATTTGCTAACCACCACTATTACCGATGAACTAAGGTTGGCTACCAACTTCAAAAGCCGCGTATTTGGCATATCGGTAAAAGACAGAGGCAGCATATTGCCTGCGGGGCACTTAGCGAATGGTGCTTATTGGCTTGACGACAGCGCAGGCTTTTTTTGCAGCAGCACCTACTACGGCAGCACTACCCCACAGTGGTTAATAGACTTTAACAACCGCCACACGGCAGATAGCCTTATAAAATTGGGCTGGACACTTAGTTTACCCTTAGCCAGTTATACCGAAAGTCAGCCCGACAATTCGCCTTATGAGGGGGCATATAAGGGCGAAACAGCCCCTGTGTTTCCGCACTCCATTGCCGGGCTTAGCCATAAAGACGCATTAAAGGCACTAAAAGCCATGCCCGCAGGCAATACGCTTACTTTAGCTATGGCACGCGCCTGCGTGGAAGGCGAACAAATTGGCAAAACCGATGAGACCGACTTTTTGTGCGTCAGCCTTTCTTCCACCGACTATGTAGGGCATCAGTTTGCGCCCAATTCGGTTGAAATTGAAGATTGCTACCTAAAGTTAGATGCCGAAATTGACAATTTTTTAACCTATTTAGACAAGCAAATAGGCAAAAACAACTATACGCTTTTCCTTACCGCAGACCATGGTGCGGCACACAACCCCCAGTTTTTAATAGACCAAAAAGTGCCCGCAGGACTTGTACCTAAAGACTTAGGCAAGCAGCTTAATGCCTATCTAAAGTCTGCTATGGGCATAGATAGCGTAGTAATAGACTTAGACGATTATCAGCTTTACCTGAACGATGCCCAATTAAACGCACCCGGCAGAGACAGGCGTGCCATTCGCAGTGCGATAGTAAGCTGGCTTAGCAAACGCCCCGAACTTAGCTATGCCATAGACTTAGAAAACCCCGCCAACGCAGCCGTGCCCGCCACCATTATGGAGCGCGTAATACACGGTTATTGCAGCAAAAGGAGCGGTAGTATTCAGGCGATACCCAATCCTGCATGGTTTGAAGGTGAAGGCAAAACCGGCACCACACACGGCACTTGGAATCCGTATGATGCGCATATACCTCTACTGTGGTATGGCAAAGGCATACCGAAAGGTGGCGAAACCCATGCACCCGTATATATGACCGACATTAGTGCCACCCTTGCTGCGTTGCTACACATTCAAACGCCCAACGGCTGCATTGGCAAGCCTATAGCGGGTGTGGTGGAGTAGTGCGCAGCAAAATAAACACCACCCTTGCAAAATGCCAAATAAACGCTACTTTTGACCGTTATGTACAGATACGCGTTAGAAGTGATGTATAATGGCGTATGCTTTCATGGGTCGCAGGTGCAGGGAGAGTTGGCAACGGTGCAGCGGGCATTAGATGAGGCACTTACAGTGCTCCTAAAGCAACCAATGGTTACTTATGGTGCCAGCCGTACCGATGAGGGCGTTCATGCGCTGTGCAATTTTTACCATTTTGACGTTGAAACGCCCATAGATTTTGACCTATTGTATAAGCTCAATGCCATAACGTCTGCGGGCTTATCGGCTAAGCGTTTGGTGGCTATTGCGCCTGATGCCAATGTGCGCTTTGATGCCATTAGCCGCCGCTACCGCTATGTGCTATACCGCCCCAAAAACCCTTTTAGGGTGGAAAGGGGCTTATTTTACCCGAGGCATGGTGCGCGGCTTAGTAGCCACACAACTGTATATAGCTAAAAACAAACTACCTCCGGCACACTTGCACGCTATATTTGAAGCTAAAGACAGCAAAAAAGCACGCTTTGACGTACCGGGCTATGGGCTATACTTAGAGCACATTGCCTATCCGCAAGGTTATATGCAGGACGTTAATACGCTACAATAAGCAGGCTTTTTATGCGTGATGGTGGTGGTGCTCATCGGCATGGCTATGGTCGTGGTCATGCTCGTGGTCATGTTCATGGTCGTGATAGTCATGGTCGTGTGCATGGTCATGGCTATGCGGAATGTTATGGCGGTGCTCAAATTCTATGCCCTTAGTGCGCCTGGCTGCGTTAATGCCTTCTAACTCTTCGTGGCTAATTTCTTGCAGTTCCAGCTTCATGTTTTGCTCAAAGAATGCCTGCATACGGGCTTGCAGTATGTCATCGCCGGTTCTGTTCACCAAATCTTCGTTCTTCATCACTTTGTCCATTTCGCTTTTCAGCCATGGCACCTCTTCAATGCTGCTAAAACCGTAATAGTTTGCCATTCTATTTGCCAATTCAGCTTTAATGTCTGCCAACTCAGGCTTTAGTCCGTTTTCTTCCACTATAATGGTGGAAATATGCTCCCAACGCAGGCGGGCTTTATTGGCGGCATACATTTTTTCAATGTCTGTTATCTGCCTACCTTTTTCCCTTGCCTGTTCAATAAATAAACGCTTCAAAAACTCATCGGGCATGTCAAAAAGGCAGTGGTCCATCAGGTGCATATAGGCGTCTTCGCTAAACATGTTGCGGCATATTTTGTCAAACTCACTTTGTATCCATTTGCCAATTTCGCTCCTAAATTCTTCCTCTGTTTCTATATTTAACGAAGGGAATGTTTTTTTGAATAACGCACTGTCTATAGTAGCCGGTATTAAATTGTTTACAGCAACTACTTCTAACAAAATGTTGTCGCTATCATTAATAGATACCGGTGCCTTAGTTTCATCATCTGCTTTCGGTTTTAGATGAGCTTCAAAAGCTGCTTTTTCTTCTTCTGTACACACATCAGGAATGCGGAAAACGCATACAGCCCCTTTGGGCTTGCCCATTAAGCGGTCTTGCAACCCTTGCGGCAATTTACTTACGGCAAATTTTTCAACCTGGTTAAAGCTACCCTCTTCACTTAGTTTATTACCGTCTGCATCGCAAAGCGTGTAGGTTAGGTTTACGTAAGACTTGCTACCTATTTCTTCTTCCGGCGTGTATTCGCCAAATTCTATCGTAATGTCATCTATTTGCTTGGTTATCATTTCGTCTGTAACCTTAACCCTGTATATGGTTAAAGGTATGTTTTGAAACACGTAATGATAATCTACAGCGGGGCGAATACCTATTTCAAATTTTAGGGTATAAGCTCCGGGCTGGTTAAAGTCCATATCCGGAAAGCTATCGTCATCATAAGGTAATGGCTGCCCAAAAATGGATAGCTCGCTTTCGGTAATGTAGTTTTTGATTTGGGTATCTACAGCGCGATACACTTCCTCCATAAACATTTGCCTGCCTGCCATTTTTTTCACCATGTTCACGGGCACCATGCCTTTACGGAAGCCGGGTATGTTGGCATTTTTAGCAAAGTGTTTTAACGATTTCTCGTAACCGGGCATGTAGTCGGGCTTGTCTATTTCTACGGTTATTATTTGGTGTATGGGGGTTAAAGATTGTACAGATGTAGATGCCATTGAAAAAGGTTGACGCTATCTTAAAATGAATAAATAAACGGGCTAAATGCCACTAAAAATTTGGGTGTGCAAAGATACGTTATTTTTGCTAATAGTGGATAGCGGGCGAAGAGGAATTAATTTTGTACACGTTTTTTATACATGAGTAAAATTTGTACACATTCCAAAAACATGTCCAAAAATATGCCTTTTATGGACACGTTTATTTTAAGAACTTTACAAAAGCGAACAACGCACCGAGCTGTGTAGCCCAAAATACAAATGCCCATAGAATGATTTGAAATTTTGCTTCCGCTATTTTTGCTTCCAAATTCGCTTCTACTGCCGTTATTCTTGCTTCTAATTTAGATTCCACCTCTATTATTTTGCATCCAATTTAGGTTACTCTATTTTACTTTAAACCTCTGCAATCTTTAAATCTACATGCTCTTTGGTTGCAATATTGGGCACTTGGTCTGCAACAACTTCATGAATATAACCTTTTACATACGACACCATTTGCTCGGCTTCTTGGTCGCCAAGTTTGCTTTTAAGCGCATTAAATAGCTGTATTTCTGAAATGGGCATTGTCATATTGCAAAGGTACAAAATTAATTTAAATTTTTAGCCTACTACTACGCACTTTTACCACCTGTACAAAATGCTACCACGTTTCAAAACATGAGTAAATTTTCTACACGTACTTAAAACGTGTACAAAAACAAGTATTTTTTGGACATGTTTTTTATACGTGGGTAAAATTTGCACACGTTGTTCTTTTTCCCAATACCACCATATAGGTAAGGCTGCACAGCCTGAATTTTACCCATTAGCCCATTTATTTTGCCCCCCTGTATACGGTCATCTTCTCACAAAAAAACACCGCCCTATATGGCAATAGAGCGGTGCTTTATTAAACTTTACTAAGGTTTGAAAATGCGAGATTACCTATTCGGCGTCTCATTTTTCATTTTTTTCATCATCTTCTGCCTTTTTGAGCTTGTCTTTCAACGAGGCAAGGGCACTAAGGTCGCCTAAAGTAGGTTTTTCTACTTTGTTTTGAATGTTTTTAACCGCTTTGGCAGTTTTTTCATTTTCACCGGCAGCTGCCTTTTTAGCGGCTTCTTTTTCTTCCATGCGGGCTTGTTCCCACACTTTGGTATGTGAAACCAATATGCGCCTTTCGTTGCGGTCAAATTCAATAATCATAAACGGCACTGTTTCTTCGGCTTCTACATTGTCGCCGTTTTCTTGGCGCAGGTGGCGAATTGGGGCAAAGGCTTCTAAGCCATATTGCAGTTGTACTGCAGCGCCTTTTTCGTCTTTGCGAATCACCATGCCCTCGTGTACAGAGTTGATAGGGAACACGTCTTCAAATGTGTTCCATGGGTCTTCTTCAAGCTGCTTGTGTCCAAGCGACAGTTTCCTGTTTTCTTTGTCAATACCCATTATCAACACTTCAATTTTATCGCCTACTTTCACATATTCGCTTGGGTGGTTAAAGCGTTTAATCCAATTTAGCTCGCTAATGTGAATCATACCGCCAATGCCCACTTCAAGCTCAACAAACACGCCAAACGGTGTAATGTTTTTCACCACTGTTTGGTGGCGGCTGTCCACCGGATAGCGTTCTTCAATGGTAGCCCAAGGGTCGCCAATGTGTTGCTTAATAGATAGGCTCATTTTGCGTTCTGCCTTGTCTAAGGTAACAATCACTGCTTCATACTCTGCGTTTGCCTTAAAGTATTCTTTGGCATTTACAGGCGTAGAAGACCATGATATTTCAGATACGTGTACCAATCCTTCTACACCCGGCATAATTTCAAGGAATGCGCCATAGTCTTCTATGTTCACTACGCGTCCTTTCACTTTAGTGCCTTCTACAGTGTCATCAGGCAAGCTGTCCCATGGATGAGGCGTAAGTTGCTTTAAGCCTAAGCTAATGCGTTTTTTCTCATCGTCAAAGTCAAGCACCACTACATTAAGCGTCATATTGTTGTGCAACACTTCGCTTGGGTGCGATACGCGTCCCCAGCTGATGTCGGTAATGTATAGCAATCCGTCAACACCGCCAAGGTCAATGAACGCACCAAAGTCGGTAACGTTTTTAACCGTACCTTCCAATATTTGTCCTTTTTCTAATTGACCAATGATAACGCTACGCTGCTGCTCTAATTCGCTTTCAATAAGTGCTTTATGGCTTACAACGGCATTGCGGATGTGTTCATTAATTTTAACCACCTTAAAGTCCATTGTTTTGCCCACATATTGGTCGTAGTCTGATACGGGTTTCACGTCAATTTGTGAACCCGGTAAGAAGGTTTCTAAGCCGTGTACGTCCACTATTAAGCCACCTTTAGTTTTAGAGGTGATAGTACCCGTAACCACTTCGCCGGTTCTAAAGAAGTCCACAATTTGCTGCCATGAGCGTGCTGCACGGGCAAGCTTGCGGCTAAGGTGCAGGTGTCCGCCTCTGTCTTCTTTTTGCACCACCATCACTTCTACGGTGTCGCCTACGCGGGGTGCGCCTTCTTCTCTAAATTCGTTTAGGGATACTAATCCGTCAGACTTAAAGCCAATGTTTACCACCACATCGGTTTTGGTAAGCCCTTCTACCGTACCTATCATCAACTCATTTTCGTTAATGGTTTTGAAGGTGCCGGTGTACAGTTGGTCATAGTGCAGTTGGGCTGCTTTGCTGTAATGGGCTACGTTTCTTTTGTCAATGCTCCAGTCAAAATCATCGTGAGCGGTGGCAGGAGCTTGCTGTTCAAACTTGTGCAACTTAGGGATGTTTTTTTTAGGAGCTTCGGCAAATACGTCATCTTGCGTGGCTGCTGCTTCCGGTTGCGGAACGGGTGCTACTGCTTCGGATGCTACTGCTACTACTTCCGGTGCAGGTTGGGCTTCCGGTGCTTCTGTAACGGCTTCAGGTTCTGCCGGAGCTACTTCAGGTGCATTGGTTGGCTCTTGAGTGGGTGCTTCGGCTACAACGTCAGGTTCTGCCGGAGCTACTTCGGGTGCACTTGCCGGCTCTTCTGCCGGTGCTTCGGCTACAACATCTGCTTCTGCCGTAGTGGCTTCTTCAACACTTGTTGCCTCTTGTACCGGTGCTTCGGCACTTGCTTCTATGGTGCCGGTTTGTTCGGCATCCTGTGGGGTGGAAAGTAATTCGTTTTCCATTCTACTGTTTGCAGCGGGAGTTAACCACTGCTTGTTTTGTACGGACTCGCTCTTTTTTTAGGCGTTCCGGCGGTTAAAAAATAATTTCTTTTTAATTTAATGCAAAAATTAGCCCCTTTTGGGGGCTTAATTTTTTGGACTGCAAAGGTACATACAATTATCTACAAAAAAGTGGATTTGTGGATAATTATTTTATAGTCTGCCAAGCAGGCTGTCTATCACGTCAAATATGCGCTTCATGTCATGCTCTGTTAGGTTAGAACCGGAAGGCAGGCATAGCCCTTGTTCAAAAAGGGTGGTTGAGAGGCTGCCTCCGTAATACGGATAGTGGCTAAATATAGGCTGTAGGTGCATAGGCTTCCATAGCGGGCGGCTTTCTATGTTTTGGGCTTCAAGGGCAAGGCGAAGGTCTTCGCGGGTGAAGCCCGTTAAGGCATTGTCTATCAGCAAGGTGGTTAGCCATCTGTTGCTAAAGTAGCCGGAGGGTTCGGGCAAAAAGGTGAAGCCGTGATGGTTGCCATAGCGGTCAACATATTGTTGATATACGCTCCTGCGCTGGGCAATGCGGGTGTTTAGCACCTCCATTTG
>RGMU01000151.1 GCA_010021705.1 Chitinophagia bacterium
CGGAGATGTGTATAAGAGACAGGTTTTAGGGGCGTGTGTGGTCCCCTAATACAACAAGGTTACCCCACTTAGCGCGAGTCTTTTAGACTTGTGCTAACTTTCTTTGAAGTGTTTTACACTTCTGAAAGTCTAAAAGACTTTCAATTATTTAGCACAAGTCTAAAAGACTTGCGCTAAATCAGTGTACCATTGAGGCATTCACCATTCACCATTATGTTTCAATATACCTTACCAGCACGCGCTTGGTGATGGGTAGTAGGGTTTCATTGAGTGGTATGGCTGATGGATATTCTATTTTATACACTGCCGGATTGGGCAACTGTGAATAGGTTTTTAAGATGTTAATTTTAATGTGGTTGTAGGTATTGGCAAGCGTTTTTCCTACGGTATCTAAAAACGAAAAATGAATGCCTTTGTATCTTGCTTCGGCATGGGTGAATAGCGTAATGTGGTATTGATAAATAAATACCTGCTGCGAAGCGTCTCCGTGCAGTAGGGCATAACCTTCTTGCTTGTATAGCGGTAATATACCTACGGGTTCAACGTTAATTTGTTTTTCTACCTGCTCAAAAATTTCAGCTCCCTGCTTTATGGTGGGCTTAATTTCGGATACCGCATAGTCGGCTATTAAGCTAAGCTCGTTCATCAGTTCGCTGTCTTGCAATATTTTTTCATACATTAGCTCTAACTTTTCCACATTTATGCTGTCCAATTTTTTAGGGAATTGGTCTTGCATTAGCCGTTTATTTTCTTGGAATGATAGCAGATTTTTGTAGTGAAACACTATATCAGACAGTTGTGGATACAGTTTGTTTTCATTAAAGCTATCCCTCACTTCTTTAAGATAGGCAAGCAGTTTATATTTTTGGAGTTCAAAGTCAATATATCCCTCCATGAACCATGTTTCGCTTAATGTCATAAGATGTATATTTTAGGTGTGTATATATGTGCCCTAAAGTTACAATAATTATGCGATAAGTCCAATCATAAAAGCACATTTTAACCATTATTTGGCATTATATTTTTGTTATGCAATGGTGAAAGTAAGGGTAATTATTGCTTTATGGTCGTTGAGCTTGCGGTGCTTGGGAAAAGTATGATTATCGTGAGGTATTTATTGTCAAAAAATAAAATAGATTAAAAAGTTAAAATATTTTTAAATCTCCCTGCAGGTGAAGCTGCCTAAAGCCATGTCGTTTGTGTCTGAACTGTGATTTGTGGAAAGGTGATAATTTATGTGACATGTATTTTACAAAAAATTATCACATAATTCATAATAATATCAAAAATAACAGTTCAGACAATCATTCACCATTACAGCTATTTATGTTTACCTTTGCGGGCAAAAATTCACATATTAATTTTGAAGCAGATAATTCAGTCGTTTAAAACAGGGGAAACCGTATTAGAGACTGTTCCCGCGCCGGAGGTGAAACGAGGAGCCGTGCTTATTCAAACTACGCGTAGCTTGGTGTCGTTAGGTACGGAGCGTATGTTGGTGGAATTTGGTAAGGCAAGTTTGTTGCAAAAAGCCAAACAGCAGCCCGATAAGGTGAAGCAGGTATTGGATAAAATAAAGACCGATGGACTGATGCCCACTATCAATGCGGTGTTTAATAAGTTGGGACAGCCATTACCATTGGGCTATTGTAATGTAGGTAGGGTGATAGCCGTAGGCGAAGGGGTAACGGAGTTTAAGATAGGGGATAGGGTAGCGTCTAATGGTTCTCATGCCGAATATGTGTGCATTCCGAAAAATTTGGTGGCAGCCATTCCGGACAATGTGAGCGATGAGGAGGCTACGTTTACCGTGATAGGTTCTATTGGGTTGCAGGGTATCCGGCTGTGCAATCCGCAGTTGGGTGAGACCATTGTGGTGGTGGGGCTTGGGCTGATAGGTTTAATCACTGCCGAAATGCTGGTAGCGAATGGTTGCCGCGTGGTGGGGATAGACCTTGACCCTAAAAAGATAGCCATTGCGAAAAAAAAGGGTATTATAGCCATTAATCCACGTGAAAGCGTAGATGCAGTTAAGTATGTAACAGAGCTTACGAACAATGTGGGCGCAGACGGGGTGATTATCACTGCATCTGCCAAAACAGATGAGATTATAGCACAGGCAGCTAAAATGAGCCGTAAAAGGGGCAGGATTATATTAGTAGGGGTGATAGGGCTAAACATTAGCCGTGCCGACTTTTATGAAAAGGAGCTAACGTTTCAGGTAAGTTGTTCTTACGGACCGGGGCGGTATGACGACAGTTATGAAAAGGGGGGGCAAGACTATCCGCTACCATTTGTACGGTGGACGGAGAAGCGGAATTTTGAGGCAGTGCTTTATGCGATTTCAACCGGAAAATTGGAGGTGGCATCGTTGATTACGGAAAAAGTGGAATTAGACAATTTTGCTAATATCTATTCCAACATCAGCAATGCCAATGCTATAGCGTCTATTTTGGTTTATCCGCAAACGAGTAGCAATGCCGTTAGTGTGGCTATTACTTCGGGCAATTTTGATAAAACGCAGGGGGGGATTGGCATCATAGGTGCGGGCAATTTTACGGGCATGACCATGTTGCCGATATTGAGTAAAATTCAGGCACCACTTGTGAGCATAGCGAGCGCATCAGGGCTAACCGGCACAACACTTGCGCGCAAATTTAAGGTAGCAAACAGCACTTCTGACTATAAAACCATACTTGCCGACCCTTCGGTATCGCTTGTTATCATTACCACCCGGCACAACGAACATGCGCGCATGGTTTGTGAAAGCCTTGATGCGGGTAAGCACGTGTTTGTGGAAAAGCCTTTGGCACTAAACAAGCAAGAGTTAGACATTATTCTGAGCAAACATACCGGAGCCAAAACGCTTACCGTAGGCTTTAACCGCCGTTTTTCGCCGCATATTCAAAAAGCGAAGCAGCTGGTGGGCAATGTGCCCATGAACATTATAGCCACCATGAATGCGGGTAGTATTCCGGCTAATGTGTGGGTGCATGACATGAAGGTGGGCGGGGGCAGGATAATAGGCGAAGCCTGCCATTATATAGACCTAATTACGTATTTAACGGGTAGTAAGGTAAAGGCAGTGTGCATGAATGCCATGGGGCAAAACCCGCAAGCCAATACCGATAATGCGTCTATATTGCTACAATATGAAAATGGTAGCACGGGGGTTATCAACTACTTTGCCAATGGGTCTAAAGCCTATTCTAAAGAGCGGATAGAGGTTTATGCCCAAGAGCGCACCTTGATTACCGATAATTTTAGAACCACACAAGGGTATGGCTTTAACGGGTTTTCTAAGCTGAAAACGGGTATTGACAAAGGGCATGAAGCGCAGTTTAAGCTACTTGCAGAGCGCGTAAAGGCGGGGGGGGCACCGCTGATTCCGTTAGACGAGATAGTGAACACCACCTTAGCCAGCTTTGCTGCGGTAGAAAGCCTTATGCAGCGCGAATGGGTTACGCTATAATCCCGCATTTACCTAACATTAATACCTTTTAAATATACCTTTTAACCTTAATTTTCTATGAAATCTAACAAAGCAATAGGTTTTATATTTATCACAGTTTTAATAGACGTGATAGGTTTTGGCATAATAATACCGGTGATGCCGGAGCTTATTAAAGAACTTACGGGGTCTGACCTTACAAAAGCTGCTCAATATGGTAGCGGGCTGATATTTGCTTATGCCATAATGCAGTTTTTCTTTTCGCCGGTTATGGGTGGGCTAAGCGACCGCTACGGCAGGCGACCAGTGTTGCTGCTATCGCTGTTAGGGTTGGGGATAGACTATGTGTTTCAGGCGTTTTCGCCAACGCTGTTTTTGCTGTTTATAGGGCGATTGTTGGCGGGGATTACGGGAGCAAGTTTTACAACGGCGCAAGCGTATATAGCCGATGTGTCTGCCCCTGAAAAGCGAGCACAAAACTTTGGCATGATAGGTGCAGCCTTTGGCATAGGCTTTATTATAGGACCTTCTATTGGTGGCTTATGCAACAAAATAGGGCATAGCTTGCCAATGGTAGCCGGGTTTGACTGGAGTGTGAGGTTGCCATTTTTAGTGGCTGCCGGCTTTAGCTTTATCAATTTGTTGTACGGTTTTTTTGTATTACCGGAATCGCTGAAACCGGAAAACAGGCGTGCATTTGACTGGAAACGTGCCAACCCGGTGGGTTCATTGTTAAGGCTAAAACAGTATCCGCTTGTGTTTGGGCTTTGCGGTGCTTTACTTTGCCTGTATTTGGCAGCACATGCGGTGCAGTCAAATTGGTCTTATTATACGATGTATAAGTTTAAGTGGGACTCGTTTACGGTGGGGGTGTCGTTGTCGGTAGTGGGGCTTTTGGTGGCAGTGGTTCAGGGTTTGGTGATACGAAAGTCTATACCATACTTTGGGGAAAAGAACTCGGTTTTTATAGGCTTTAGTTTGTATGCTGCCGGTATGCTTTGTTTTGCGTTTGCAAGTAGTGGTTGGATGATGTTTGCCTTTTTGCTGCTTTACTGCTTAGGGGGATTGGGAGGTCCGGCATTGCAGGGCATTATGTCGGGTTCTGTGCCGCCCAATGAGCAGGGCGAATTGCAAGGTTCACTAAC
>RGMU01000152.1 GCA_010021705.1 Chitinophagia bacterium
AGAAAACGAAGGCTTTTTTTATGGCTTAA
This sequence comes from Chitinophagia bacterium, assembly GCA_010021705.1. Classification (GTDB taxonomy): domain Bacteria; phylum Bacteroidota; class Bacteroidia; order Chitinophagales; family Chitinophagaceae; genus RGMU01. The sequence goes on from RGMU01000152.1 coordinate 30, forward strand.
TATTGCTAACGCAAGCGGGCTTAAATGGTGTTTTTCTTGCCCATGATGCGCTATTGTTCTATGTGTTTTGGGAATTAGCCTTAATACCGGTTTACTTTTTGTGCTCGCTGTGGGGTGGTGAAAAGAGAATACCCGTTACGTTTAAGTTTTTTGTATATACCTTCACGGGTAGCCTTTTAATGCTGTCTGCGCTTATTTACCTATCGTTTCAGCCTAATACCACCCAATTTGATGCCTATTCATGGGAGCATTTAGTGGCAGCGGGCAAGCAGTTGCCTGCCGGTACGCAAAATGTGCTCTTTGTGCTTATATTCTTAGCCTTTGCGGTTAAAATGCCTATATTCCCCTTCCATACTTGGCAGCCTGATGCTTATGAGCAGTCGCCTACTGCCGTTACCATTCTTTTGAGTGCGTTAATGGTAAAAATGGGTCTTTATGCGGTTTTGCGTTGGCTATTGCCGGTGGTACCGGCAGGTGTGCAATATTGGTCGCAAGCCGTAATATGGCTATCTGTGATAGGCATATTGTATGCCTCTTGCATAGCCATGGTACAAACCGACATTAAGCGTTTGGTAGCTTATTCTTCCATTGCACACATTGGGCTGATGTGCGCCGTAGCTTTTGTGCCCAATGTGGTGAGCATTCAGGGCATTATGGTGCAAATGTTTAATCACGGTATTAACATTACGGGTATGTGGCTTATTATCAGCTTCTTAGAAAACCGGTATGCCACCCGCAACATGAGTAAGTTGGGCGGTTTAGCGTCCACAGCCCCTGCAATGGCTATTGCGCTACTAATTATATCATTTGCCAATATAGCCCTACCGCTTACCAATGGTTTTATTGGTGAATTTATGATGTTTACGGGGCTATTTACGGGATATGCCCAACACCATATTTTTGTTATGCTGATAGCAGGCTCCGGTGTGATATTGGGTGCGGTATATACATTAGGCATGATACAAAAAACAGCTTATGGAGACGCAGTGCCTACCGAAAACACCGTTACCGACCTTTCTTTAAACGAACTTATTGGTATATCTATCATTATAGTGCTTATCTTAGTATTAGGTATATATCCCAAACCACTTATAGAACTTACCGAAGCGGCTACCAAGTCTATTGCCTTGATGCCATAACAATTTTTTGAATTAACATAGTATGGAAGCAATAATTGCTACTACATTGATGGGCATAGTAATGATGTTTGCCGGCTTGTTTGTAAAAGATAAGCGCGCTATAGCAGGCATTGCCGCTGCATTATTCTTAATATTATTAGGCGTGAATGTTCATGAACTGATGAACACTTCGGGCAAAGCACCGGCTGTTTTGTTGTTTAACGATATGTTGCGTATTGACTATACGTCTGCGGCGTTTAATACACTTCTTACCGCTTGTACGGTGGTTTATGTACTTTTATTCTCTAAAGAAATAACTAAAGTAGGCACGCATGTAGCTGAATATTTTGCCTTATTGTTTTTCATTGTATGCGGTATATACTTGCTGTCTTATTACAACACTTTGCTAATGCTGTTTATAGGCATAGAAATTATGTCTATACCGCAATATATATTGGCAGGTAGTGATAAACGTAACTTAAAAAGCACCGAAGCCTCGTTAAAGTATTTTTTAATGGGTGCCTTTTCAACCGGTATTTTGCTTATGGGCATAGTGTTGCTGTATGGTGCTACGCGCTCTTTTCAGTTGGCAGAAATAGCTACCGCTCTGCATATAGGCAGTCTTAATCCGGAGGGTATAGCGGGCATACTGTTTATACTTGTGGCTATGGGCTTTAAGGTTTCTGCTGCACCCATGCACTCATGGACGCCTGACGTGTATGACGGAACGCCTACTGCCTTTACAGCCTTTATGGCAACCATAGTTAAGGCATCAGCCTTCTTTGCCTTTATTCGTTTATTCCATACTACCTTTAGTAGTGTAGGGGTGCAGTGGGAGGTTACGCTATCTATTATTATAGCCTTAACTTTATTTATTGGTAACATCACTGCCGTATTTCAGCAAAGCGTTAAGCGGATGTTGGCTTATTCGTCCATTGCGCAGGCAGGCTTTATGCTATTCGCTCTAATGGCAGTGCACACCAACTGGGCTATGAAAAGCATATTTATGTATGCCTTTGCCTATTCGTTAGCGTCCATTGGCTTGTTTGCCGTGCTTATTAAGCTCAAAGACTATACTTATGACGGCTTTAACGGCTTGGCTAAATCACAGCCGGTGCTTGCCTTTACTGCCTCTATTTTCACCTTTTCTTTGGCGGGCATTCCCTTAACCGGAGGCTTTATGGCAAAGTATTATGCCTTAGCTGCATTATTGCAAGAAAATGCCATGCTGAACAACTATTTTGTGTGGTTGGTGTTCTTTGCTTTACTCATGGCTGCCATAAGTGTTTATTACTATTTCCGGGTGATAGCTGCCATGTATTTTAAGAGCGGAGAAACCCATTTGACAGACGAAGTTACCATGCAAGATAAGGTGCTATTGCTATTTGTAGCCTTTTTGATACTTGCCATAGGTATTTTCCCAAGTACACTTCAGAGCATTTTTCCCTTCGTTAATTAATATTCCTTAATATTTGGGCGGTGTATTGTCTATTGTTGCAAAATAGACTAATTTGCACGTGTTTCACAGCCGTTTTGTGCTGTTATAGCTTTAAGTAGATGAGTCAGTATATAGTATCAGCCCGTAAATACCGTCCCCAAACTTTTGATACCGTTGTGGGGCAGGGGCATATTACTGTTACCTTAAAAAATGCTATTGCCTCCAATCATTTGGCACATGCGTTTTTGTTTTGTGGACCGAGGGGTGTGGGTAAAACCTCCTGTGCCCGCATACTTGCCAAAACCATTAACTGCCTTAACCGCACCGAAGATAACGAAGCCTGCGGCGAATGCGTTAACTGCGTGGGCTTTAACAACAACAGCACCTACAATATATTTGAATTAGACGCTGCAAGTAACAACAAAGTGGACGATATGCGCGAACTGATTAACCAAGTTCGTTTTGCACCGCAGCAAGGTAAGTATAAGGTATATATCATAGACGAGGTGCACATGCTCACCACACAAGCCTTTAATGCCTTTTTAAAGACCTTAGAAGAGCCACCGTCTTATGCCATTTTTATATTAGCCACCACCGAAAAACATAAAATACTACCTACCATACTTAGCCGTTGCCAAATATTTGACTTTAAGCGCATTACCGTAGCCGACATTACCCAACACCTGCACGGTATTACCCTTAAAGAAAATATGACTGCCACCGATGCAGCCTTGCACATCATAGCCCAAAAAAGCGAAGGCTGTATGCGTGATGCGCTTAGTATGCTGGACAGAATAGCCGGATTTACGGGAGCAAATCTTACCTATTCTAACACAATGGAGCACCTAAACCTGCTTGATATTCAGTATTATATGTCGCTGACCGATAATATACTGAGTCAAGACGCTGCGGGTGCCCTTCTTACATTTGATAATGCCCTTATGCGGGGCTTTGAAGCCGATACCATATTAGAGGGCTTGGCAGAGCATTTTAGGAATATCCTTATTTGCATGGATAAACGTATGGCACAGCTGATAGACGTGCCCAAAGAGCAAAAAGTGGACTATTTTGAAAAGGCAAGCCAAATGAACCCTGCCTTTATTGTAACCGCTCTAAATGCCCTTAACGACAGCGAAGTATCATACAACTATGCCTCCAATAAGCGGCTACACGTTGAAATGTGCCTTATTAAGCTGTGCTACATACAGTATATACAAGCCCAAGCGTCTGTGCAAATAGACGGAGAAAAAAAAAAAATATGACCATGTAGCCCCTCCCGTATCCCACAATGCCCCTCCTGTGGGTCATCTGCCGGAGGTTGCGGTTCATGCACCTTCCGTGCCCACATTGGCTAATCCACCGGCTATGGTAGTGCCACAGCCGACACCGGTACAAGCTATACCCGTCTCACCAGCACCAATCAACACTGCCCCCTCTGCGTCTCGCAAGCTAAAAGCCGGCATGTTAGAAGCCATAGCACAGGGTGGTGGAGCACAATCACAAGAAGCGGTGCAATATGAGCCTATCACCCAAAATGCCCTGACAGCTTACTATACACAGTTTATAGACAATCTAAAAACCAACGAAAAGGAAACAGTTTACGTTTACCTCAACCAAACCACCATTGACTTGAGAGATAACGGCGATGTGGCTATTGTAGCACCCAGTTTTTTCCATGAATCTTATGTAAACAGCGAAAAAAACAACCTGAACGATTTTTTTAAGCTAAAATTTGGGAAATACCTCAATATTAAAGCAGAAGTGCACAAACCCAAAGAAGACAATATTGCCAGCGTATCGGAAATATACAAAGCTATGGTAGCCGAAAATCCGCACTTGGAGTTGCTAAAAAATACACTTGGCTTGCAGATTATTGGGTAGTTGTTGGTGGTTAATTATTGTCTGAACTATGATATATGTGAAAATTAGGTCTAATGACATTTGTGGTATTTTCCCCATAAATTACCTCGCTATAATCTCTGCAAAACCAATAAGTAATCCCGTC
>RGMU01000153.1 GCA_010021705.1 Chitinophagia bacterium
AGCAGGTATATCACATAGCGAGTAGGCAATTAAAAATCATTATGCTGTTGGGCATTTCATCACTATTAATCTATTTTTTTACTATAAAAAGTATTATATGAGTAACGTTAATAAGCTAATATTAGCCTCTGCTTCTCCAAGAAGGAAAGAAATTTTAGAGGCTGCGGGCTATGAATTTGAAGTTATGGTGCCGGACTTTGACGAAGAGGAATACCAAAAAAAATCTCCTTCTCTCCAAGACTTGCCCATTAACCTGTCTTTTGCAAAGGCTTATGCCTTGCGCGACCAGCATAAGTTAGGTAGCGAATATATTATCTTAGGCGCAGATACCTGCGTGTTTACAGAAAATAGTGATAAAACGATGTCTATACTAAACAAGCCTAAAGATGAAGAAGACGCAAAACGTATGCTTCAAATACTGTCTAATAGTATGCACTATGTAATTACCGGTGTAACGATTAATGTTGGAAACTATTTAATGTCGTCATATTATAAATATGCTAAAGTATATTTTGACACAATTCCCGACAAAGCCATAGACTATTACATTAAACATTATAAGCCGTTTGACAAAGCTGGTAGCTATGGCATACAAGACTGGTTAGGCATGCGCTATTGCAGTCGTATAGAAGGTAATTTCTATGCTATTTTAGGGCTACCTCTTGATGACCATGGCGCCGGTCGCTTAAATGAATTTTTAAAGCATCCTTATTAAATACTTTTGATAAATAAATCTCCATACCTCCTTTATTCAGACGGTAAAGGCAATACTTATGAAGATACGTCTCTTTATGCCATAGGCAGAAGCGGTTGGGATGCTTATCCCATTCCGGTAGAAGACTGGATATTGCTGCCCGATGGTGGCACACTATATGAACTGCCGGGTAGGTTAGGCATAGGCATAGACGTGAAAACAGGCGAATTAAGGCTATGCCAAAAAGGGTGTGCTGTAGCTGCATTTATCCCGCCGGCACATACCGGACTTTACTTAGCCGCTTATGAAACGCAGCCCGATGCCCCCACTTTGCCGCTGTATTGCTACACGGCTGTAGGCTGGCAAAATGGTCAATTTTATGTGCCCGCAGTGCGCATAGAGCGCGATATAAGGCAAGAATGTAGCGGCTATAACACCCATAAAATAGAAAGCGGAATGGCGCAAATGCTCAAAGCCTATCCGCACAACCGATTGGTGCAGCATTTGGCACACAACTGCACGGAGAGCTACTGTTGCCCTGCTTCGCGCAACTATTTTATGGGAAGATGGGAATGCCCCGTGCCCACATCGCCGGCATGTAATGCCAACTGTATTGGCTGCATATCGTTTCAGCCGGCAGAAGAAAGCATTGTATCCACACAAAACAGACTCACTATTAAGCCCACCGCACTGGAAATAGCCGAATTTACCGTGCCTCACTTAGAGCACGCACCTTATCCGCTTATTAGCTTTGGGCAGGGGTGCGAAGGCGAACCGCTACTGATGTGGGAAACCATAGCCACCGCCATTACCGAAATAAGAAAACATACGGCTAAAGGAAGCATAAACATTAATACCAACGGCAGTAAACCCGCCGCCGTTGAAGCCTTGATGAAGGCAGGGTTAAACAGCATAAGGGTAAGCATGAACTCGGCACGGGAAGATATATACACCCGCTACTATCAGCCTAATAACTATCACTTTAATGACCTTAAAGAAAGCATCAAAGTAGTTAAAAAATATGGCGGTTGGGCATCTATCAACTATTTTGTGTTTCCGGGTCTTACAGACAATCCTGAAGAAATAGATGCGTTATGTACCTTTATTGCCGAAACCGGCTTAGATATGATACAATGGCGCAACTTTAACATTGACCCCGATTGGTATTTAGGCAAAATGGGTATAACCGATGCCGGCGAATGCGTAGGTATCAAAGAAACCATGAACATTATACGTGAGGAATTTCCTAACGTAAAGTTTGGTTATTTTAACCCTCCAGCAGAGCGCATGAAAAACTATGATACTGACTTTGCGCATTAGCATTTACTACAACCTAAACTTAAATGATATTACAACGCCGCAACCGAATTTTAAGACAAAATGCTGCCATTAGAGCAATGGTAGCAGAAACCTATCTACTGCCCCACCACTTTATAGCTCCTTTGTTTATAATAGAAGGTGATAACAAAACCGAACCTATTGCCTCAATGCCCGGATACTACCGGCATAGCATTGACAAAACAGTGGCAGAAGTGAAGGAGCTATACAGCTTAGGCATAAGGAGCGTATTGCTATTTATTAAGTGTGATGATGCGCTGAAAGACAATACCGGAGCAGAGGCACTTAACCCCTCCGGGCTTATGCAAAGAGCCATAAAAGCCATTAGAAATGCCTGCCCGGATATAATCGTAATGACCGATGTAGCTTTAGACCCCTATTCCATATACGGGCATGACGGCATTGTGGACGGTACTGCCATAGTAAACGACCCAACGGTAGCCGTATTGGCTGCCATGAGCGTTAGCCATGCACAAGCAGGGGCACAATTTGTAGCCCCAAGCGATATGATGGACAGCAGAATTGCAGCCATCAGAACAGCCTTCGAGGAGCATAACCTCCACAATACGGGTATTATGAGCTATGCAGCCAAATATGCCTCGTGCTTTTATGGACCATTCAGAGACGCATTGGACAGTGCACCGGGCTTTGGCGATAAGAAAACCTACCAAATGGACCCATGCAACAGCAAAGAAGCCATAAAGGAAACGCTAATGGACATAGAAGAAGGCGCAGACATAGTGATGGTGAAACCTGCAATGCCTTATTTAGACATTATTAGCAAAATTAACGGCTTGGTTGAAGTGCCTATAAGTGCCTACCACGTTAGCGGAGAATATGCCATGATAAAGGCCGCCGCAAGCATGGGTTGGATAGACGAAAACAAAGCCATTTTAGAATCGTTAACCGGCATAAAGCGCGCCGGAGCATCACTCATTGCCACTTATTTTGCTAAAAAAGCAGCCCAATTATTAAACGAAAACTTATAAAATCTATCATGGAAATTTCTTCTATTGCCAATAGTATTGCCCTATTTAACAAAGCACAACAAGCCATACCGGGTGGCGTAAATTCGCCGGTACGTGCCTTTAAGAGTGTAGGTGGCAATCCTATATTCATTAAGCGTGCCCAAGGGGCTTACTTATATGACGCAGACGGCAACCAATATTTAGACTTTATCAACTCTTGGGGACCTGCCATATTAGGGCACGCACACCCTTATGTAACCGAAGCGATACAAAAGGCAGTAACAGACGGTATTTCGTTTGGTGCACCCACCGAATTAGAAATACAAATAGCAGAACTGATAAAAGAAATGGTGCCGGGCATAGACAAAGTGCGGATGGTAAACAGCGGTACCGAAGCCTGCATGAGTGCCCTACGCTTGGCAAGGGGCTACACGGGCAAAAATAAGTTTATTAAATTGGAAGGCTGCTATCATGGACATGCCGATGCGTTTTTGGTAAAAGCCGGCAGTGGCGTGGCTACATTAAACATACAAAGCGTGCCCGGTATTCCACACAACACCTCTACTGATACGCTGACTGCGCCTTACAACGATATTCCCACCATAGAGCAGCTAATAGCCGATAACAAAAATGAAATAGCAGCCATAATCCTTGAACCGGTAGCCGGCAATATGGGTTGTGTGCCACCAATGGCAGATTATTTAACAACGCTTAGACATATCTGCACCAAAGAAAATATCCTCTTAATATTTGATGAGGTAATGACCGGTTTTCGCCTTGCAGCAGGAGGCGCGCAAGAACTATACGGCATTAAAGCCGATATAGTAGCGTTTGGCAAAGTGATAGGTGGCGGAATGCCGGTAGGCGCATACTGCGGTAGTAGCGAAATTATGAACCATGTAGCCCCGGCAGGCAAAGTGTATCAAGCAGGCACACTTAGCGGCAACCCCATAGCCATGACTGCCGGCTACGCTACCCTATCGTTGCTGCACAATGACAAGTCCATTTACAACAACATCAACAACACTACACAGTACCTGAAAATGCGCATGGAGGGGGTTTTTAGCCAACATGCCATGCCGTTTACTATCAACAGTGTAGGCTCTATGCTAAGCCTGCATTTTGGGCAACAAAACGTATATAACTTTGCCGATGCTACCCAATGCAACATACCACACTTCAACGCATTTTTCCACTATATGCTAAAGCACGGTGTTTATTTACCACCTTCTGCCTTTGAAACATGGTTTGTTAGCAATGCTATTACAAAAGAAAATATAGACTATTGCGCTGAAATGATGGTTGATTTTTGTAGAAAATAAGCCCTGCACTGACAAACAAAGTATATCTAAGGTTTGAACTCTGAATCTTTAAAGATGTGGCTCGATGACTATTCATTAGGGCAACTATGGGAGCAAAATACTTTAAATGCAGGACAACCCTTTACCAAAATGAGTGACCACGAATAGCTATAAACGAATTATAATTTATCAATATTTT
>RGMU01000154.1 GCA_010021705.1 Chitinophagia bacterium
AACAAACTATATTTATTCATACATGCTTATCCCTGGCTTTTAATTAAGTAACATGGCTCTAAGCAAAACATTTATCGGCAAACGATGAAAGGTATTATTGGAAAAAAGATTGGGATGACCAGTATCTTTGAGCCTAATGGTAAGCAAACAGCTTGTACCATTATAGAGGCGGGTCCTTGTGTGGTTACACAGAAGAAGACTACAGAAAAAGATGGCTATCAAGCCTTACAAATTGCATTTGGAGAAGCCAAAGAAAAAAATACGGCTAATTCATTAATAAAGCATTTTGCCAACGCTGGCACCACACCTAAGCGTGTGGTCAAAGAAATGCGTAATTGCAGCTTGTCAAAAGAAGTAGGTGAAACTATTACTTGCGAAATTTTTTCAGAAGGTGAAAAAATAAATGTGGTAGGAATAAGCAAAGGTAAGGGCTTTCAGGGTGTTGTAAAGCGTCATGGTTTTGGCGGTGTGGGCGAGGCTACACACGGTCAGCATGACCGCTCACGCGCTCCGGGCTCTGTAGGTGGTTCATCTTACCCCAGCCGTGTATTTAAGGGTATGCGCATGGCAGGCAGATTAGGAGGCGATAGAGTAAAAATGAAGTCGCTTCGTATTATTAAAATATTTTCAGAAAAGAACTACATCCTTATCAGTGGCTCGGTACCGGGTCATAATGGTTCTATAGTGTTAATACAAAACAAATAATATTTTATGCAATTAGACATACACAATATACAAGGAGGCAAAACCGGGCGTAGTATAGAACTGCCTAATGAGATATTTGACATTGAGCCAAATGACCACTGCATTTATTTAGCAGTTAAGCAATATTTGGCAGCACAACGTCAAGGAACACATAAAACCAAAACCCGCGCAGAAGTACACGGTTCCAGCAAAAAGCTACACAAGCAAAAAGGTACGGGTGGTTCACGTAAAGGTAACATTCGTAACCCTTTATACAAAGGTGGTGGTACGGTGAATGGTCCTGTGCCGCACACTTATCACTTTAAGCTGAATCGTAAAGTGAAAGATTTGGCTAAAATGAGTGCTTTGTCTCACAAAGCCCGTGCCAACAAAATAGTGGTGGTAGAAGACATTAAGATGGATGCCCCAAAAACTAAAGAATATGCAAGCATACTAAATGCTTTGAAGGGTGAGAGCTATAAAACTATAGTTGTATTATCTGAATACAACGAAAACATTCGCCTTAGCAGCCGCAACTTACAAGACAACAAAACCTTGTTGCTTGAAGAGCTGAACACTTATGACATTACCCATGCACAGGTGCTGGTGTTTACAGAATCTGTTATCAATTCATTGAATGCCGGCATAGAAGATATGTTTGGCGGTGCAGACACTACTAATGCCAATTAATAACCATTTGAAAAACAACTAAAAAAAGTTAATATGAAGCCTACAGATATTTTAGTTCGCCCCATAATAAGCGAAAAGGTAAACAAGCAAATGGAGCAAGAAGGCAAGTACTCTTTTGTAGTGGGAAAGGCTGCCAATAAATTGGAAATAAAAAAAGCCATTGAGGACTTTTATGGCGTTAAGGTGGCATCGGTAAACACGGCAATAATGCCTTCCAAAAGCAAAACCCGCTTTACCAAAGCCGGTTTTTTGAAAGGACGTAAGCCAAGCTATAAAAAAGCTATTATAGCTCTTGAAGAGGGAGAAACAATAGATATTTTTGGCAGTAACTAAAAATACATTCTAAAACAGTTAAACGAAATAATCCATACCTATCATTCATAAAGTAAAAAAATAGCAACATGGCATTAAGAAAATATAAACCAATAACGGCAGGTACAAGGTGGCGCATAGGCAATGCTTATGCCGAAGTTACAACCAATGTTCCGGAAAAAAGCCTTTTAGAAGCTAAACCCGGCACCGGTGGTAGAAACGCACAGGGCAGACGCTCTATGCGCTATATAGGCGGTGGTAACAGAACCAAATACCGTATAATAGACTTTAAGCGCAATAAGCACAACATACCTGCTACTGTAAAGAGCATAGAGTATGACCCTAACCGCACTGCGTTTATTGCCCTATTGGTGTATGCCGATGGAGAAAAGCGTTACATTATAGCCCCGCAAGGGTTAGAAGTAGGCAGTAAAGTGCTAAGTGGTGATGCTGTGGCTCCGGAAGTGGGCAATGCGTTATTGCTTAAAAACATGCCGTTGGGTACTGTGGTGCATAATATAGAATTGCAGCCCGGTCGTGGTGGTGCTATGGCACGCTCGGCAGGTACTTATGCACAGCTTAGTGCTAAAGAAGAAAAATATTGCGTTCTTAAAATGCCAAGCGGCGAATTAAGAAAAGTGCTTAGCACGTGTATGGCAACCGTAGGCACGGTGTCTAACAGCGACCATGCGCTACAATCTATGGGTAAAGCAGGGCGCAACCGTTGGAAAGGCATTCGCCCCCGCAACAGAGGTGTGGCTATGAACCCGGTAGATCACCCAATGGGTGGTGGTGAAGGTAGGTCATCAGGTGGTCATCCGCGCAGCCGTACCGGTAAATATGCTAAAGGCGAAAAAACACGTAAACTGAAAGGTTCAGATAAATTAATTTTACAACGTAAAAACGGTAAAAAGCTATAGTTAATAGTTAATTAGCGTTGTTAAATAGATAAAAAAATAACCAATGGCACGTTCGATAAGAAAAGGTCCCTATGTAGAAACCAAATTAGGGCAAAAAGTGGATGCAATGCAAAGCGGTAAAGCCAAAAAAGGCGTACTGAAAACGTGGAGCCGCAGAAGCACCATTACCCCAGATTTTGTGGGTATAACATTTGCAGTGCATAACGGCAACAAGTTTATACCGGTATATGTTACAGAATATATGGTAGGTCATAAATTAGGAGAATTTGCCCCTACGCGTAACTTTAAAGGTCATAGTGGCAGCAAACAATAATTATCAATTTTCTATTTGACTTTATAAACAAGTAGGATACAATATAGAACAAAAATGGAAGCAGTAGCCCGATTAAGAAATTATCCATCGTCGCCTCGCAAAATGCGTCTTTTGGCAGACATGATTAGACGCGTGGACGTTGAGGATGCGCTAAATATACTAAAGTTTAGCACCAAGCACCCATCTATAGCTTTAGAAAAGCTATTGGTAAGTGCTGTGGCAAACTGGACTGTAAAAAACGAAGGTGAAGACGTGGCAGAAGCCAAACTTTATGTAAAGACCGTATTTGTTGACGGTGGTAGAAGCATTAAGCGTATGCGTCCCGCACCGCAAGGAACCGCCAATACAGCAGTTGCAGTAGAAGCAAGCGAAACAACTGAAACCAACAATATCTAAAAGCAAAGACATATAAAACAATACAATGGGTCAAAAGTGTAATCCTATAGGCAACAGATTGGGCATCATCCGCGGATGGGACTCTATGTGGTATGGCGAAAAAAAGGACTTCGGCAAAAAATTGGTTGAAGACCACAAAATTCGTAACTACCTGAATGCGCGTATCAACAAAGGCGGTGTAGCCCGCATTGTAATAGAGCGTACATTAGGCAAGTTAATCATTACCATTCATACGTCTAAACCGGGTATCATTATAGGAAAAGGCGGTACTGAAGTGGACAGGATAAAAGAGGAATTGAAAAACCTTACAAAAAAAGATGATGTGCAAATCAACATTATGGAAATCCGCCGTCCTGAATTAGATGCCGTTATTATAGGAGAATCTATATGCCGTCAAATAGAAGGAAGGGTTAGCTATAAGCGTGCTATCAAAATGGCTATTACCACAGCCATGAGAATGGGGGCTGAAGGCATTAAAATTAAAGCCGGAGGTCGCTTAAACGGTGCAGAAATAGCCCGTTCCGAAGAATTTAAGCAAGGTAGAACACCTTTACATACCTATAGAATGGACATTGACTATGCGTCTGTATATGCCATGACCGTTTATGGAAAAATAGGGTTAAAAGTGTGGGTTTGTCGCGGTGAAGTATTGGGCAAGCGTGAGCTAAACCCGAACATTATATCCGGAGGCGAAGTTCGCTCAAACAACAGAGGCTTTGGCGAAGGCGAACAACGCAGCAATGACAGAGATAGAGGAGGCAGAGACAACCGCGGAGGTGGTAGAGACAGAGGCGGAGATAGGGGTGATAGAGGCAGCGGAGGCGGAGGCAACCGTGGCGGAGGCAGAGACAACAACCGTGGCGGAGGCAGACGCAACTAAGACATCAAAAACAATAACAATTAATTATTTGTAACCATGTTACAACCTAAAAAAGTAAAACATAGGAAAGCCCATAAAGGCAGAATAAAAGGCAACGCACATCGTGGAGCTATGGTATCGTTTGGTAGCTTTGGCTTAAAAGCCTTAGAGCCAATATGGCTTACCAATAGGCAAATAGAAGCTGCAAGGCAAGCATTAACCCGCCACATGAAGCGTGAAGGTAAAGTGTGGATACGCTTATTCCCCGACAAGCCCATTACCCGCAAACCCGCAGAAGTGCGTATGGGTAAAGGCAAGGGCAACCC
>RGMU01000155.1 GCA_010021705.1 Chitinophagia bacterium
AGGGCAGTTATCGGTGCATTATAACTTTGATAGGCAGTGCTTGGGCTTGTGAGGAGTTGGGCTTGTTGATGCTGCTTTTCAGATAGGGCAGATTGGTATGCTGCTTGCCATTGCCGGGCTTCTGCGGGTTCTGCCTTTTCAAATATAGCCCATGCGGTGGTATTATAGCTTATAGGCGGTGTTGAAAAAGAGTAAAAAACATAAAGCAAAACCCCAATAAAAAGGATAAAAAACTGCATTGGTATTTTCACCAACCCGTTGAGCAATAGCCCCGTTTTGCTTTGCCCAGCGTCTTTGGCATTCACATACCGCGCTACTTGGCTTTGGTCTGTGCCAAAATACGACAGTGCCAAAAAGAAACCACCTATAATGCCACTCCACATATTATATTTGTCTTTCCACGAAAACGTGGTGGTAACGGTGTTCATTTTACCCGCAGAGCGGGAGTAAGCGAGGGCATCGTTAAGGGTTAAGTGGTGCGGTAGGTTGGAGGCAAGGTAGATACCGGTAAAAATGATAAATATTAAAATAAGTATAAATTGTAGTTTTTGGGTGTGGGCTATTGCTTGCGCCCCTCCCGATAGCGTATAAACAAGCAGCAAGCCTCCCGTTAAAAAATTGGCAGCCACCAAAGGAATACCCAAAATGGACGATAGCACTATAGCCGGTGCATAAATGCTAATACCCGTTGATAGTCCGCGAGAAAGAAGAAAAAGAAACGCAGTCAATAGCCGCATACGCTTGTCAAAACGTTTTTCTATAAACTCGTAAGCCGTAATAACGTTTAGCTTAGTGTATTGAGGAATAAAAGAAACACAAATTACAATCATGGCAAGCGGCAACCCAAAATAGTATTGTACAAAACGCATACCGTCATAATAAGCCTGCCCCGGTGCCGACAAAAAAGTGATGGCACTTGCCTGTGTAGCCATCACCCCTAATAGCACCATATACCAAGGCAGCCTTTTGCCTGCCTGCATATAAGCAGACACACTGCCTTTTTCCCGCCCCTTATACACACCGTAAGCCACTATAGCCCCCAATGTAAACAACATTACAACCCAATCAGTAAACAGCATCTACAATTAAATGTGCTCGCAAATTAAAAAAATTACCGATTTTTGTTCCCAATAATCATAAAAGTTTAATCTATTGCCCTTTTCCAACCACATATTGAATATTCCGGCTTACAAGCGTATTTTAAGCTATCTGTTTCCCTTCACGCTATATCGAACACAAAGTGAGTATAATGCCTGTTTGGAGGTTATACTGCACCAAAACCGATTACAATTAGCCACCAATGAAGTGCTATATTCAGACGGTAATAAATATCTACCGGCTATTGAGGCAATGAAGGCAATACGTAGCCAACTGCCGCATATCCACAAAGTGCTGATGTTGGGTGGTGGCATGGGTAGCTTGGTCACTATTTTAGCCGAAGCCGGCTATTACCCTGAAATTACTTTGGTAGAAATAGACCCCGTAGTTTTGCAACTTTCAGAAGCCATATTGGGGAGGGATAAAAATATTAACCTAAAGACTATTTGTGCCGATGTACGCCAAGCCATAGAGCAATTAACCCACCAATACGACCTTATTTTTATTGATGTGTTTGAAAGCCATATTGTGCCCGATTTTGTAACATATCCCCACTTTCTCAGCCAATGCAAGGCGTTATTGAACGACAAAGGCATCGTATTAATGAACTATTTTATTGCTACCGCCCCTAAGTGGGATAGCCTTTTAACCACCTTTGAAGCCACCTTTGGCAAATTCACCCTAATTAACAAAGGAGCAAACAAAATATTATGGAGTAGGGTAGGGTAGTTATCCTTTTGATAAAGGGAGGTATTTAGCCAATATGCCCGCTACCTCCTCGCTTTTTTGTGTGCCTATAAGCACTTTTTTACCCTCTTTTGTAACTATTTGTATGCCCATATTGCCACGCATAGTGTAAGACATGCCGCTTTTTAAGCCAAATTTTATACCCCAACCGCCATACTCTTTCAAAGGCTTGTATTTTCTAATTTCTCCGCTTGCAATATCTTCCCACAAATAGCTACGCTTTTTTAGCATATAAGGAGAAAAAGTTATGTGTATGCCTTCATCGTCTATCTCTGTTTTTAGTTTGGTGAAATAGATAAGTGCCAACGCAAGTAAAACCGGTAAAGAAGTAATAACCACTAAGTGAGGTGATTTCAATAATAGGTCAATAGAAAACCCTACTTGGAAACATAGTAGTAGTAATAAGAATACATAAATGGCAGCCAATAGCCATTTATTCAGCTGCTGAACCTCATTAAACTCTCGCATGGCAATGTAAGGATAATTGCCTCAAAATTAAGCAAAATTACCAAAACAATATCCCGACAGGTAAATAACCCTGATGACAAACCTATGTAAGGCTATCGCCCCGCTATTTATTTAACGCTGTTTTAAGTACGAATTATATTTTTAAACTGTTTTCTACGTGTAATTTTGCACTACACCAAAAATTCATCTATGTTTTCAAAACTCATTACCGGTTTAGTATTTATAGGCGTATTATTGGGCAGTGCTAATATATGGGCACAGGTCTCGTTTTCTGCCACTCCTGCCAATGCTCAAATGGGCATCAACGACCAACTCCAAATCACTTTTAACCTTAATAATGTAGAAAACCTATTAGAATTATCGCCCACCGGCTTTGGCGAGTTTGATTTGTTAGCCGGTCCCTTTCAGTCTCAGTCTGTATCTGTAATAAACGGTAGGCAAACAAGCAGCGTTTCGCTTACTTACGTTGTTCACCCGCACCGTGAAGGCAAATTGGTAATACCGCCTGCCATAGCCCGCGATGCTACCGGGCACACCTATCAGTCCAATTCTATTACGGTGGACGTAGTAAAAGGCTCGCTGGCGCAGAGAAACAATAGAGGAGGCAGACAACAACAGCAATTACCCGAACAAGACCCTAACGACCCTTTTACTCAAATGCAGCAGCAGATGCAGCAACTTAGGCAGTTGCAGCAGCAAATGATGCAGGGTATGCCCTCAAGCCCATATCCTCCACAAGGTCAGCAGCAGGCGCAACAAGCTAATCCCGCCCTGTCTAAAGCAGAAGAAGAGGAACTAAAAAAGAACCTCTTTATTAAGGTAGAGGCAAACAAAACCAAAGCCTATGTTGGCGAGCAAATTACGATATATTACAAGCTATATTCCCGCGTAAGCATGGAAGTAGCGTTAAGCAAATTGCCCTCTCTAAACGGCTTTTGGACGCAGGATTTTGACATACCTAAAGTTAACCCCACACCCACTAAAGAAACCTTTAACGGCAAAGAATATCAAGTCTATTTGTTAAAAAAATCTGCTATATTTCCCCAAGAATCAGGTACTTTAGAGTTAGACCCCGCAGAAGGCAAAGGGATCGCCCGCCTTGTTGACCCCAATGCCCGCTATTCCATGTTCTCTGCCGGCTACATTGAGAAAGAAGTACACCTGAAAAGCCAAGCCGTAAAAATAAACGTATTGCCCTTGCCCGACAAAGGCAAACCTGCCGATTTTGGTGGCGCAGTTGGCAAATTTACCCTCAAATCTAAGTGCGATAAGCTGGAGCTAACTACCGATGATGTAGCCACATTTACCATTACCATTCAAGGGAGCGGCAACTTAAAACTCATAGAAGCCCCAAAACTAACCTTGCCCAATGGCATCAACACCTACGACCCCGTTATTACCGACACCATTACCGGGCGCACCACCACTATAGAAGGCTCCAAAATCATAGCTTATGCCATTGCCCCCCATACAGTAGGCGAATTTGAAATTCCTGCCATTCCATTCACCTATTTTAACCCTGAATCCGGCACTTATATCACCCAAAATACCACGCCCATTAAGGTGAAAGTGAAGCAAGGTAAAAATAACCCTACTAATACCACCACAACTACGGATAAATCAATAGCCCACCTAAAAGACATACACACCATCATTACCACACCGGCTACCACACCCGCAATGCCTATATTGATGTCTGCGGGCTATTGGAGTATCTACGCCACACCGCTGTTGTCTTTTGTAGCATTGCTGCTATATCGCCGCAACAAAGAAGCTGCCGAAAAAGATATGGTATCATTCAAAAGCAAACGTGCCAATAAAATAGCCTCACAAAGGTTTAATACCGCTAATAAGCACCTTGCTGGCGGCAACAAAAATGCCTTTTATGAAGAATTATCTAAGGCTGTGTGGCTTTATTTAAGCGACAAACTACGCGTCCCACTTGCCGACCTCTCAAAAGATAAAATTCATGCCATATTAGCAGCAAAAGCCGTTACACCTTCATTATTAGCTAATTTTGATAGCCTTATTGAAGAGTGCGAAATTGCATTATATGCTTCAGCAGACAATACTAAAATGTCGTCTGCTTACCAACAAGCCATCAAAGTGATTAGCGAATTAGAAAACA
>RGMU01000156.1 GCA_010021705.1 Chitinophagia bacterium
GGATCTTCAATATTAGTATGGGCTTCAGCAATGTTATCATAGAGTTTATTGTTCACAAGTACATAACACATTGAGTCTGCACACCCTCTGTAGTAATAAGCGTCATTATTCCACAGATCAGCATAATCCACGATCTTAAAAGGTCCGAATGATTTATTCGTCGTATGGATAAAATATTTCCCGTTAATGGATTTCACATATGTGTAGAACTTATTGTTATTAATGGCTATTTCCGAAAATGGTTCGGCGGCGGAATCCACTTGAATATGGTTAACATACAGTCGGTACAGTCCCTGCCTGAATACAGTGTAAATAACATGCCCGTTCTCGCTAAAATGGCAAAGCCATCGCTGCTTTAAGGAATCTGTAGTGTTGACCAGGCTATCGTTGATATAAAGAGAGCTTTTAGCACCAACGCATAGTTCAATAGCGATGTCATTTCTCCCAAATTCCAGCACATCTCTTATTTTACCAGTGCGGGGACCGTACACTGAAGTACCTCTTTTGTTTTTATAGTACAGCGTTTTCTTCCCGGAATCCGCATAGAATGCATCTGCAATCAGTGCTTTATATTTTTGTAATGCAATTCCTTGCCCCCAGTAAACAAGGTTATAATTTTTTTTGCCTGTAACCAGTGCAAATTTGTCACCCTTGCCTTTCAGCAAGGTTTCAAAATAATAGTTTCCATTTGAGTCAAAGGTTGTTCGGAAGGCTTTTAGTTTTAATGAATCTCCGGCATCCTGTACAATCAATTTTTCTGTGATTGTTTGAGCCTGGCTCTCCAAAACAACTCCGTTAAGCAAGTACACCAGCAGTAAACAATGCAACACTACCCTCATAGTGGTTAAATAAAATATAAAACGGAATGTTAAGGCTTAACTAAAAATGGTGGCATTAAACCACCATTAAAAAATATTGTTCTCAATAGTTTCTAATGACCCGCAGGAGGAGTAACAGGTCCTTCGTTGGTGCTTTTCCATTTTGGAGTAAATGCTTTCTGATAATCGGGCCACTGCTGGCTCTTGTATATATTGTCTCCAAAATACCTTATAATCATTTCCATCTCTTTCACATCATGATAGCCAGGTACAGGTTGTGGGTTAGTGTACCTTTCTTCCATAATGATACTGGTAGGGTAAGATAGCTTACCACCCATTAGTTCAAACGCAAGTGTGTTTGCCCTTTTTGCAGGATCAAAATAGTATTCCTTACCCATAAACCTGAAAGTATCTCTCCGTTCTGCGTTAAACTTCACGCAATAGAAATTATCGTTCATATAGGCAATAAGTTCAGGATTGGAGAAAGTGCTCGCATCCATTTTTTTGCACCAGCCACACCAGTCGGTATATACATCTATAAACACCTTTTTGGGGTTTGCTGCCATTTTTGTTTGCAGTTCATCTATCGTTAACCAGTGAATTTCGGCTTCCGCTTGGCTTTCCACTTTGATAGGGGTTTCTTTTTTGGGTGCCGCAACTTTTTTAGCGGGTGCTTTCTTTTTAGTTTGAGCTACTAAAGAAAGTGAAGGCAGGCATAGAATAAGTAGTAAAAATCCTAATCGGTTCATTGACAAAAGTAATAATATAATTATGCAAAGCTAAGCAATATTAGCATACCTTCGCTACAAATCACATAAATAATATGCTAAAAGTAGCAGTAGCTGTTACGGGTGCAAGCGGTGCCATATATGCCAAAGTACTGCTTAATAGATTAGAGGCAAGCATGGGTACAGCAATAAGCCATGCAGGCGTAATATGGAGCACCAATGCCCACACCGTTTGGGAATATGAATTGGGCGATGACTCTTATAAAAATGTGCCCCTAACTACATGGCAGTTAAACGATTTTATGGCACCCGTAGCATCGGGTAGTGCGGGCTATGACGCGCTTATAATATGCCCTTGTAGCATGGGCACATTGGGGCGAATAGCGTCAGGAACCAGCAACTGCCTTATTACCCGCGCAGCAGATGTAATGTTAAAGGAAAGAAAACGCCTCGTCTGCGTGGTGCGTGAAACACCCTATAACCTTATTCACCTCCGCAATATGACTACCGTTACCGAAGCCGGAGGCATTGTTTGCCCCGCATCGCCTTCGTTCTACAGCAAGCCCAACACCTTTGAAGCCCTTGCCGATACCGTAGCATTAAGGGCATTACAGCTGGCAGGTGTACCGGCAAAAGGCTATGCTTGGGGGCAACACACCACAGAAGATTAACATACTATTGACCAAAAGCTGCTTGCCATGATTGCATACCACCAACAAGGTTCACCACATTGGTAAAGCCCATTTGCTCTAATATAAGAGCTGCTTGCATGCTGCGCATACCCGCTTTGCAGTGCAGTATCACCTCTGCGCCTCTTAGGTCTTCTATGGGGTCTATTTGCATTTGCGCTATTTGCCCTAATGGCAACAGCAACCCACCTATGTTAAATTCGGCATATTCGTGTGGCTCACGCACATCTATGATGTTTAACTTTTCGCCTGCATCCATGCGTGCTTTTAATGCTTCTACGCTAATGTTTGTCATAATATTATTGTTTGGAAAATATTTTTACTATTTGTTCTTTGCCTTCCGGTTTTACGTGAAGTATGTAGTTGCCGGGTAGCAGGGTAGTTACGTTTATGGTTGTTGCCCCCGAGTGCGTATTACCGCTAAGCACCTGTTGACCCAATAAATTGCTTACCCAATACTGTATTGAGCCTTCAAATGCTCCGTTCAAGGTTAGGCTTTCTTGGCATGGGTTAGGATACAGGTTAAACACTTGCTTGTTCTCTATAGCCTCTATATCGCTTGAAACCACCCTTTGCCCCAATAGCGGTCTCATCATAATGGCGCCATGCAGTGCAGATGGCGACCATGAAGACAGCACATTGTAGTAGGCATGGTTGCCCCCGCGACGGTTTATGTCTAAGCCTAAATAAAGGCTGTCGTTGCCACTTTCTGCCGGTAGGAATATACCCGCATAAAAAGTGCCGGCAGGCAAAGGAACTGCCGTATCTAAGCCATAATTCCAAAAATTATTTAACGTATCTTTATAACCCGGTGTGCACAAGTCTGACTGATAAATAAGCTCATCGGTGGTGGCACCATTCACACCGGCTAAGGATTTCCATATACACAGGGCAAAAGTTTTAGACAGCGATAGTGGGGCTTGCCTCCCAAAGTAGATAGACATGCCCCTCATGGTATCTGGTATATTAAGGTGGTGCTCAATGGCTAATTTACCCGGTAGCGAAGGATATAGTGTAAGGTAGTAGCTTTGCTCGGCACTGCCGTCATCATAAGCCAAATAGTTGTCAAACACTTGGGTTAGGCGGGCAGTATCATTGCCTATAAAGCCCGTACCGGCATTAGATTCAATATAGCACTTATGTTGATACGTTACTTTATCATACCTGCCTGCCATAGGTATAGTAGTGGTATAGCTGCGATAGGTGGTTTGTTTGGCTGTTCTGCTGTTTATGGTGTCGGTGCGGGAAGATGGGGCAAGCAATACTGTACCCGATGCCGGATGATATGCCGTAAAATAAGAAACCGTTGATTGGGTATTGGTGGTGTTGTTTATAACGCTGTCAAGCAAATTAGTGGCTCTTTCTGCTGCCGGATTTGCCATAAATTGGCGGTAGGGCATGGAAATATAATCGTTCAGTAGTGGGCTTGGTGTGCTTAGCATTGCCACATCGTTTAACAGGGTATCATTTTGATTCCTGCCTCTGTTTAGATACACATAATCAATATTCCAATTCGCATCGGCAAAATTAAGCGCAGCAATGTTTACAAATCTAAATTGGAAATTGTTGTGAAAATAAAGCGTATCCGTAATCGGTATCATCACCCGCTGAAAGGGCGTTAGGCTTCTGCCTTTAACTTTCCATACCGGTAGCCAATCGCCATATCTTATTTTCATGTATAAAAACAGCGAGTCGGGTATAGACGGATAATAGCCGTTGCCCTGCGGTTGATAGTAAAAACTCAAATAAAGGCTGTCGGCTGCTGTTCTGCCGCTTAGGTCTATACTTTGAGACGTAAGGCTATCGCAATGCCGATGGTTAGTGGGGTTAACCGGGTCCCACGGTAGTCCGTTTTCGTTCAGCGCATCAAATGTGGCTACGCCTATTGTGGGAGGGTGCACCCCCATTGTATTGTTAATGTAAACCTGCTTTTCTACCCATAAATAGGGTGCGGGATAAAAATCTGATGTTGAAAAGTCATCAAAAAAAGGTAGCCCCAATGCCGTTGTTTTATGGTTTACAACATCATTTTTTTTTGATGTTGTAACGCCCCTATACAGCAATGCTCCTGCGTGCTCTTGTGCATCTGCCGCAAAGGCAAAAAACACCAACACCACTGCTAATAAACGGGCTAAATTATTTGTCTTCATTATCATTTATTATTCGGGAGTTTTTTTTTGAGGTATCGGCAACAGGGGGTTGCGG
>RGMU01000157.1 GCA_010021705.1 Chitinophagia bacterium
TGGGTGCTCATGCTACCAAAAGAGCCGGTTAACCCACCACCTTTAGGGTTTTGAATCAAAACGAAGAAAGATAGCCCCACGCAGGCTATGATAAGTAGGATTGTAATTAAATATATCATAATTAAACCAATTTATTTAGGATTTGTATTTTCTGTGCAAAGTAAGCACTTTTTTCAGGATATAACAAACTTAGTTTTTTGTACATCTCCACCGCCGCTTTATATTTCCCTTGTTGAAAGTATAAATCTGCCAATGTTTCGCTGGCTATGTCATAGTCAGGGGTTATAACCACTTCTGTTGCAGAGTCTTCGGCAGGGGAAATATTTTCAGGCATCTCTGCCGGATAAGTGGTAGCAGTAATAATAAGATTTTCTTTACCTGATTCAATTTTCAATTTAGGCTTACGTGTAAAATAAATTAACCAATCTGAAAAGCTCATTGTGGTCATAAGTACCCCTTGCGTATCTATCACTTCAATGTCGGTAAATGCCTCCTTATCAACATCATTTTTTGCGCCGTTATCAACATCATTTTCATGGTTGATTTTTAAATCAGGTATGGTTTCTGCCACAGGGCTGTTTTCAGCTTCCCACCCCTGCGATTGAACATAATCTACGCTTGAAACAGGGGGTATTAAATCATCGTTTACATCATCATTTATTGTGCTTGCCATACTTGAAATTTCAGCGGTTTGCGATGCCGTTTTTGCCTTCTTATTGTTAGGTTTCGTTAACACTTTACTGGTGTTAAGTATGTTGGGTGTTAAACTAACTGCCGAAAGAGGCTTTAACTCAATTTTTAACAGTTCCGGTCTCACGTTAGAAGACGGCTCTATTATTTTAACCTCCGTAAAATAAGGCTCGGTTACTACTGTCTCTTCCGGTGTCAAGTTCACCTCTTCTGCCGCCGGTACCGGCTGCGCAAACGATATTTCAATAGTGTTGGTAGCAGCTTCACTATCAGTTTCATTCGTAACCCACACTATGGCGTTCAAAATAGGGTTTTGCAAGCCGGATAATGGCTTATTTTCAGCTTCTAACGGGTCAGGTAGTGGAACATAGTCAATCGGCATTTGAGGAGCTGTATTCGCCTCTTCTATCACCACGCGGTTTATAATACCTGCCGGCAATACAGTCTCATCGGTCGCGTCCATTTGATAGTCAAACGGGTCGTCTCCGTAGGCAAAGGTAGATGACGGTACATCATTGCCGGGTTGGCGGTCTAACTCTTGCAGTATGTCGGCTATTTTCTTTGCATTAATGTTGCCGGGTACTTCGTCTTCAACATCATTTTTTGTAGCAGAATCTTGGGTTGCAAAATCGTCTTCAACATCATTTTTAGGTTCATCTACAACATCATTTTTTATAGCCGAATTTTGGGTTATAAATCCGTCTTCAACATCATTTTTTACAGCCGATTCTTGGGCTATATAATCGTCTTCAACATCATTTTTTTGTTCGTCTTCAACATCATTTTTTATAGCCGAATTTTGGGTTATAAATCCGTCTTCAACATCATTTTTTATAGCTGAATCTTGGGTTATAAATCCGTCTTCAACATCATTTTTATATGATGTAGATGCTTCAGTTATAGGGTCTATGGTTGAAATATTAATGTCATTGAAACTAACGGCATCAAAGTAGGCATCTACCTTGCTTTGTTCGTTAATTGGCGTGCTCTCTGCCTCTATATTATGCTCGGTAAGTGCTGCATTATTATCTAAAGTATTGCTTTCGGTAGCTTCTTTATTATGCTCATATTCTGCAACATTTAAATCTATAATTTCCGTTGTTAATTCGTTTACATCATCACCAATTATTGATGTTGTAACTTCATTTATGGGGGCTGGTGCGGTGGCTATAGGGGTGCTATCAACATCATTATTTTTTGATGTTGATAATGCTTCTTCAGAGTTTACAACATCAATTTTATTTTGCTGCGGAAGGGCATTTCCGGTCTTGTATTTATGATTGTGCAAGTGCCCGTTAAACACCAACCAGTTGCCCAAATAAGGCGCAACATCATTAAGCAATTCTTGCGAATGAGACAGCACTTGATGCGCATAGCCGGCTTTAAGATAACGCGCCGGAATAAAGTAAGGAAACCGTTTTATTAGTATGGCAACAGTGTTTTCAAACTGCCCTGCATCGGCAGGCGTTTGAAGCTGTGTGGTTATAAATTGTATTGTTGCGGTTTCCATAATTATTACCAATTTACAAAAGATTTGTTGAAAATATCATCGGCTAATTGGGTGCTAATTTCGTCTATTAAGGTGGTTTCTACGCTTTGTAGCGATTTTGTGGCATCAAAGTCGGCAAAGCGGGTAAAAGATTGCTCAAAGTTAGATTTTTCATTCTTTTTATTCTTAAAAGTTATATTAAGGGTAATAGTTAATCTGTTTTTAGCCACAGCCTGCGTGTTTTGAATACCGGACACCGTTACCACATAAGACGCTATGTAGCCGTTTATGTCATAGTCGGCATCGGTATTGGTAACGGGTGCTAAGCCGGTTTGCGAAAGTATGCGGCTTCTTATTTTGTTGGTTAAATTGGCAGCTAATGCGGGTACAACATTCTGCGCTCTGTTTTCTAACAGGTGTATGTTAATATTTTTGCCTTCTATGCTTGCGCCGGTAAAGCTATATATGCCACAGCTTGAAAATAGCGTGATGCATAATAAAGATAGCAGAACATGTTTTACATTCACCGTGCAAAATTAACTTTTTGTGGCTATTTTGTGTATATTAATACAGAAAATAATTGTGATAGGTTGCGGGGCGGTTAGGACTTGCTGACAATGGGTATTTTTCTACCTCTGCCAAATGCCTTGCTTGATACCCGCAGAATGGGGCAAAATTGGTGTCTTTTGTATTCGTTTATAGTAGTAAGTCGTATTGCCTTATTCACCACATCATGCGGAAAATTGGTGTCTGCGATGATTTGCGATGCACTCTTTTTTTCTTCTATATATTGGTAAAGGATAGCGTCCAGCACATCGTATTCGGGGAGGCTGTCGGCATCTTTTTGGTTGGGTCTTAGTTCGGCACTTGGTGCTTTGTGTATTATGTTTTGGGGTATAATTTCGGTGGGTGTGTTTATGTGGTGGGCAAGGGCATATACTTGGGTTTTATAGAGGTCGCCAATAACGGATAGCCCGCCTGCCATGTCGCCATAGAGTGTGCCATAGCCGGTGGCTAATTCGCTTTTATTTGAAGTGTTTAATAAGATGTGCCCTAATTTATTGCTGACAGCCATAACCAAAGCTCCTCTGATGCGGGACTGTAAGTTTTCTTCGGCATGGTTAAAACTGTGCCCTTCAAAGAGTGAGGACAGGGTTTGGAGGTATGAATCGTAAATGGTGTGTATGGGTAGTATTTCATACTTAACGCCTAAGTTGTGGGCTAAGGCAACGGCATCGTCCACGCTGTGGGCGGAGGAGTAGCCGGAGGGCATGAGTATGGCAAGCACATTTTCTTTGCCCAATGCTTCGCATGCAATCGCTAGCGTAACTGCCGAATCAATACCTCCAGAGGATCCAAGTATTGCTTTTTTAAAACCCATCTTATTAAAATAATCCTTCACACCTAGGACCAATGCTTTATATACTTGGTCGATATTTAATGCTGGAACTAGATTAGCAGGATTCAATTCCTTACTTGGTACAGATGCAGCTGGTTCAAGGATTGGTGCATTGATTGTTCCATCGTCATTGCATTCAAAAATTTGTATTGCAGATTCAAACATCGGCAAGGCCCCACATAAATTAGCATCCTTATCAAAAACTAAAGAAGCACCATCAAATACAATCTCTGTTTGACTTCCAATCGCGTTGCAATAGAACAATGGTTTTTTATACTTGACCAGGAAACAAGTTCATAGAGGATATGAGGAAGTATGTTTTATCTTATCTATGGTTGGTGGGAAAGTCGTTCTATCAAAAAGAAGATTTCTATACTGATTTATAGCAAGTTGCATAAAATTTAACATTTTTCTTTAGGTCTGATGTCGGGCGTATGTGTACATGATGTACATTTGTATATCAAATCAAACGAACAACGCCATGAAAATAGTAGAAAACACAACACTCGACAATCTTTACATCAAACTCCGTCAATTGAATTATGATGAAAATGGCAATCCGGTTGATGTAGAAAAATACTTTGAAATCGTTTCACAAATCGAAGAGCTTGAATACTAAACCCAACTAACCAACTAAAACTAACGATCTATGAAAACCAAAGTATTTGAAATCAAAATTTTCGGAAAATGGTCTAAAGTAAGAGCAACAGGTATGAATGCTCTGAACAAATGGTGTGAAGAAAATGGAGTTAAAGAATGGAGAATGGTAGGAATGATGTCAATCGAAGAACTTAAACAAAGCCAATCACTAACAGTAGTAGCATAACTAAAAC
>RGMU01000158.1 GCA_010021705.1 Chitinophagia bacterium
ACTGCCCAAAATAGCCTGCAATGGTGGTCAACAAAGTGTTCTAACCAAAACAAAAAGTCTTCGCCTATCAACAAAATAACCCAATAGGCAGCGGGTGGCAGGTTTATTAACTTGGGGTGCAAGCCATAAAAATAATAGAGAATTATGAGCGCACCGCCTCTAAGCAAAAGGTCTATTCCGGCAGCAAGGAGGTTAAGATAAATGTTAACGGCGGTTTCTTTAAGCGTGTAATAGTGGCGATGGGCAAAGTGTGCCAATATTATTTCTAAAGGGATAAAGAACGCATATATAGGCAATGAAAACAACTGAATAATACGCTCATAATAGGCATTCATGGCATGGTATTAGTAGTGAGCATTAGATAGTCATTATTTCCTTCTCTTTGTCTTTGCAGTGCTGGTCAACTAACGCAATATGCTTGTCTGTAATGCCTTGAATGTTACCTTCTAACCCTTTGGCAACGTCTTCGCTTAGTCCGTCTTTTTGCATTTTCTTAATCATCTCAATGCTATCGCGCCTGATGTTACGAAGGGCTATTTTACCATTTTCGCCTTCTACATTCACTCGCTTTACTAATTCTTTGCGGCGTTCTTCGGTAAGTGGTGGTAAAAAAAGCCTAATTAACACACCGTCATTTTGCGGGTTAAGCCCAATGTTTGCTGCTATTATAGCTCGTTCAATGGGGGCTATCATATTTTTTTCCCAGGGTTGCAGGGCAATGGTCCGGGCATCGGGGATAGTGATATTCGCTACCTGACTAATGGGCGTAGGTGTACCATAATATTCTACCACAATGCCGTCAACTACTTGCGGTGTGGCTTTTCCGGCGCGTATTTTACTTACTTCGGCTTCTAAGTGAGCTAAAGCCTTTTTCATGTTTTTTTGCAGGTCGTCTATTACTTTATCTGTAGCCTCGGTCATAAAAATCTATTAGTTTGGTTGCTTAAAGAGCCAAAGGTAATAATTGTGGCGTAATGCACAAAATTCAACCTTTTTTAGGACGGGACGTTCTGTGTTCTCAGTCCTTTGTGGATTTTTTAAGTCCATGACCGGCATGTTAATGTACTGAGGCTTTTTACTATATAAGTTTTTCCACGCGAGATTGTGGCTCCCATTCCCCCAAAAATGTTAATGTATCCGATTGCTCTGTATTGTCTTCATTAACATATTTAACTTGATTTTTAATGAATTTCCTTTTATGACGACGACTATTATTCCATTCAATAATTTCTTTTCCTTGGTATGGGGCGGCTTCACTTTGGGGATGAAAAAACTGTACTATCTTTGCCATTTATTGTGTATATTTGTGCAAAAATAATAAAAATTAAAATTATTTAATATGTAATCAAAAAAATAGGACTTTTTATTCAGAGCCTCTTTTCAATTGTGGAAGAAGACAACTTACGCTGATACTGCCTTATATCACCAATGCCCGCTCTTCGCGGGCATTGGCAATTTTGTAGATATTATCAAAAACGCTTTAATGAGCTTTTGCGGCTGCATAAAGGGCACTAACGGCATCCCAATTAATCACGCTCCATATTGCTTTTAGGTAGTCGGGGCGGCGGTTTTGGTAGTGAAGATAATAGGCATGTTCCCATACGTCTATGCCTAATATAGGCGTGCCTTTTACTTCGGCTACGTCCATAAGGGGGTTATCTTGATTGGGGGTTGAAGATACCTGCAAATTACCTTCTGCATTTACCGATAACCACGCCCAACCACTACCAAAGCGCGTTGTGCCCGCGGTATTCATTTTCTCTTGCAAGCCTTCCATGCTACCAAAAGCTGCGTTTATGGCTTCTGATAGCTGTTCGGAGGGTTGGCTACCGTTATTACCTAATATGCTCCAAAAAAGGGAGTGATTGTAATGCCCGCCACCATTGTTGCGGATAGCAACCGGTAGGGTGGACATTATAGCCATAATGTCTTCTAAAGATTTGCCTTCGGCTGCCGTGCCGGGTACTGCTTTGTTCAGGTTATCCACATAAGCCTGGTGGTGCTTACCATGATGTATTTGCATGGTTTGAGCGTCTATAAACGGCTCAAGTGCATTATGGCTATAAGGCAATGCGGGCAAAGTGTGTGTTAGTTCAAGCGTCATATTTTTTGTTTTTAGTGGTTATCAATGGGTGTAAAAGTACATCTATTTTTCTATTGCCCTGATACAAATTTTCCTCATAGCTATAAAATTAATCTATAAAACTATGAGGAAAAAGTATATAAGCATATATTAAGCTACGGCTTAGCTACAACCGGTGGTTGTGCCGCAGTTGGGGCATATATAGCACGTACCGTTACGGTAGGTAATATTACCGCATTGGGAGCAAGCAGGGGCATCGGCACTTTTGTCAGTATGCACTTTGGCGGTATAAGCGTTGTTATGAGCTACATCGGCAGTTTGTGGAGTGGGTTGTTTTGTTTTTTGAGGTGCTGCTACTCGTATATTGCCTAACTCTTGTTTTTTGGTAGGCTCTGCGCTTTCAGCGTTTGGGTTTGTTTCTTCAGGCGTTTGTTTAACATGTATCATATCTTCGTTTCCTAAATATTCCCATGCCAGCAAGCGGAAAATATAGTCCAATACAGATGTGGCGTATTTTATATTAGGGTGGTCAACAGGACCTGACGGTTCAAAGCGGGTGAAGGTAAATTTCTCTACAAACTCTTCTAAAGGTACTCCGTATTGTAAGCCCACCGATATGGCTATGGCAAAGCTGTTTAGCAAGCTACGCATAGTAGCTCCTTCTTTTGCCATATCTATAAATATTTCGCCCAAAGTACCATCGCTATACTCTCCGGTGCGTAAGAAAAGAGCCTGACCACCTACTTTGGCTTTAATGGTATAGCCTTTGCGTTTGAATGGTAGCTGCTGGCGTTCTACAATGGTGCTTAGCTTGCGCTTCAATATAGTGTCTTCACTTGCTTGCATACGCTTGTTAAGCTCGTCTAACAGTTCTTTATCGCTTAGGGCACTCATGTCTATTAGGCGGGCAGTAGTAGCAGCATCTGCTTCCGGAGCTTGGGCAGATGCCGTAGCTGTGTTTTCTTTACTGTCTTTGTTATCGCTGCTATTGGCAGTATTTAATGGTTGGCTTAATTTACTGCCATCTCGGTATAGTGCGCAGGCTTTAATGCCTATTTTCCAGCTTAGGAAGTAGCACTCTCTCATCTCTTCCATTGTAGCTTCATAAGGCAGATTAACCGTTTTAGATATAGCACCGCTAATGAATGGCTGTGTTGCCCCCATCATATACAAGTGCCCATGCGGGTGGATAAAGCGCGTTCCGTGTTCGCCGCATTTGTTGGCACAGTCAAAAACAGCATAATGCTCCGGTTTCAAATAAGGCGCACCTTCAATGGTCATCATGCCACATACATATTTGTTTGCGGCGTTTATTTGCTCCGTTATAAAGCCTAAGAATTGCAATACATTAAATTCGGGATTGCCGTATTGCGCCGGTGTTAGCCCTATGCGTTCCATGCAATCATTGCCTAATACGCCTGCTGAAAATATATGGCTAATATGCAAAGCTGTGGCACAGGCATTGTTCAATTTTTTAATGTCGTTGGCATTAAAACCTTTGCTTAGTAGGGTAGGGGCATTAATGAATGGGGCATTATCTATACTGTTTACGCCTATGGTATATTTTACAATGGCATCAATTTCTTGCGTACTGTAACCTAATTTTTTTAACGCAGCAGGCAGACTTTGGTTAATCAACTTAAAGTACCCGCCACCGGACAATTTTTTGTGCTTAACTAAAGCAAAATCAGGTTCTATGCCGGTGGTATCACAGTCCATAATCATGCCAATGGTGCCGGTAGGGGCTAAAACAGTGGTTTGAGCGTTTCTGTAGCCATATAGCTCGCCCCATTTCACGGCATCGTCCCACGCTTTGGTGGCTGCCGATAGTAAATAAGCGGGGCAGTATTTGGCATTAATGCTCATTGGCTTCATGTCTAAGCCTTCATAAGCGTCATCGGCATCATAAGCCGCGGCGCGATGGTTGCGCATTACGCGCATAAAATGAGACTTATTTTCTTCATACTTAGCAAATGTGCCCAAGTGCATAGCCATTTCGGCAGATGTTTTATAGGCAGTGCCGGTCATAATGGCAGTAATAGCTGCGGCTATGGCGCGTCCTTCTTCACTGTCATAAGGTATGCCGTTTACCATAAGCAAAGAGCCTATGTTGGCATAGCCTAAGCCTAATGTGCGGTAGTCGTAGCTTAATCTTGCTACCTCATGCGAAGGAAACTGTGCCATTAACACACTTATTTCCAATACCACAGTCCATAAGCGCACCATGTATTCAAAACCTTCTACATCAAACACACCCGTATCTTCGTTGTAGTATTTGCGGAGATTGAGCGAAGCAAGGTTGCAGGCAGTATTAT
>RGMU01000159.1 GCA_010021705.1 Chitinophagia bacterium
TCTATCGCTGGCTGCAAACACCAACGCCACCGCACTGTCAAGCCAATAAAACCTATTACCCGTAAACATCAACAGCAGCAACCCTACCACCATTCCCCATGCCGAATACCCGTCTGTCTTCAAATGATTGCCCGCAGATATAAGCACCATAGACCCCTTAGCCTCACCATACCGGCACGCTATCAACCCAATGGCATAATTCAAAACGCCCGCTATCACAATAATAATTAAACCCACGTCCAACTTCTCAATAGGCGAGGGCACTATTATCCGTTGAATACTCTCATAAATAATAATGAAGCCCGCACCGCATATCATGCCACCCTCTGCCACAGAGGTCAGAAACTCAATTTTCCCATGACCTAACGGATGGTTAATATCTTTAGGTTTGGAAGAAATGTAAAGACTTGCCAAACCCAACACCGCTGCCACCACATTCACTATGCTGTCCATAGCATCGGTAAATAGCGTAACCGAATTGGTAAGCCGCCATGCTATAATTTTTGTAGCAAAAAGTATTAACGATAGCAGCACTACAAACCGCTGAATAACTATTTTCCTTTTCAATAGTGTTTGTTATTTAAATTGCTTTATATACTTAGGTTTTAGGTAATATGCTCCGTTCTTAGGCGTACCTTTATAGTCAATTATATTTTTGTCTTTAAGAATAGTTAAATAGCGGTGAACGGTGGGCTTAGACTTGCCTAAAGTATCGGTAATAATTGATGTTGTAGCTCCCGGATTATGCAATAAATAATCAAGCACTTTAACAATGCCGTCCTTCACATTTTTGCTTTGCTCACCAAGCGAACTTTCATACACAAATTGGCTAATTTTATCATCACCCCGCAGCCCTTCAACATCATTTTTTATACTGTCTTCAACATCATTTTTTGCAGTGTTTACAACATCATTTTTTGGGCGGGGAGGCTTTGTCGGTTTCACCTTAACTTTTTCTGTAATAGGCTTAATACGCTGCTTTTTCTTGCCTTCAACATCATTTTTAATACGCTTACCTACATCACTTTTTTTGCCCTCTTTTATCCCTTCAACATCATTTTTTTGCCCTGATTTTTTTGCCTTTACAACATCATTTTTCCGACCGTTTGATGTATTCTTTTTGCCCGTTTTTTTCGCAGATTTTTTGATGATGATAGATTTTTTTTCCGTCTCTTCAACATCATTTTTTTCCTCAAAATTTTGATGTTGTAAATCGCCTTCAACATCAATTTTTAGACTCACTTTTACGCCCTCTTCAATATCATTTTTTTCCTCCAAATTTTGATGTTGTAAATCGCCTTCAACATCATTTTTTATGCTAACTTTTCTAGCCTCTTCAACATCATTTTTATCCTCCAAATTTTGATGTTGTTGCTGCGCTTCAACATCAATTTTTAGACTCACTTTTACGCCCTCTTCAACATCATTTTTTCCCTCCAAATTTTGATGTTGTAGCTTGCCTTCAACATCATTTTTTATGCTCGCTTTTCCGGCTTCTTCAACATCATTTTTTTCCGCCAAATTTTGATGTTGTAGCTTGCCTTCAACATCATTTTTTATGCTCACTTTTCCGGCTTCTTCAACATCATTTTTTGAGGCTGTTATGTTCCATATATTACCTATTTTATAAGTAAGAACACTGCCTGATTCTGACAGAAAAACAAACTGTACAACATCATATTCCGCTCCGCCTTTTATATGTATATGAGGTAAAAATTCATATAAATATTGGTTAATTATTTCGGCTATTTGCGTATTATGAGGGCAAAAATTGTGCCTATTTAACGGAATATAGCTCTCAATTTCTGTTAACGGATAGCCAATATAGCGAAATTCTATTCTATCTTTATAGCAGTCTATCACTAAGCTGGTTTTCCCAACACTATAATCCAAATGCAATGATACATAAACAATGGCATTTAAAAGCACCTGTGTGGATAAGTTGCCGGTTTTGCTGCTTGCAGTACCCAAGCTATCCACATCTGCGCCTACTAAGTAGCTGTTGTATGTTAAAAATTCTATTAATTGTTCTACATTTTTCAGCAAACCGCCATAATAAACTGCCGTTTTGGTGGGTAGCCCCGCTATACCGGCAAAAATGTTGGCTTCTATGGTAAACAATGCCTCTGTATCTTCATCAACAATCATGCCGTTGAATAGCAGCACGCAGTTGTTTGTTACCTTCACTTTTTCAGCCACCAAACCCATGTTGATAAGATAATCGCCAATGCTTAAATACCTGCCGGGAATGAGGTTATTTTTTTCGGCATTGCGTATGGTGTTCAGCACTAAGTCTATGTCTAATTCATAGAATTTATAGTCATCGTTTATTAGGTTGCCCCATGCTAAATCGGCATGGGCTTTTTGGTTCATAAAATACGCTATTTCATGGTGCGTAGCTTTGAACACTTTACCGTCATCGTTGCACAAATAAATGGAGCGGTTATACAAATAAGGCTTATTGTACCCCACCGGAAATTGAATGACAACAGCCGTTCCGGTATCTATGGCAAAAGGCTTAATATAAAACGGTGGCAGCGGTGATAGCTTATGCAAAAAAGTTTGCCCTATTTCGTAGGTTAGGTCGTCAAGTTTTTGGGGTGGTGTTTTTTTAGCCTTTAGGTGGATTATTATTATGCCTCCGGTAGCGTTTAATAGGGCTGCACTATGTTTAAGCAATGTTTCAGGTTCTATTGTATTAAACACCCAAATTTGCTTGGGCAATAGCTTTGTTTTCAGTAGGTTGGTTAGCTGTTCAATAGTCATGTTTCAGTGTGATATTTGTTGAAGTAAAAGGTGATAAATTTAGGCAAAAATAGCACCAAAATTTCATGAAATATACACCGCTAAAAAATGATGTTGAAGAGGCATTTTATTTGGGTAATTGAATGACATAAGTTTTGCCGGGTTTAACGGGCAATTTGTGGCTGCGGAGCCATGGATTGTAGGTTTTTAGTGTTTTATAAGTAATGTTATTGTCTTTAGCCCAAGTGGCTAAATCGGGTATGGTTTCTTTCACTTCTATTGTTTTTACGGGTAGTGGTTTATACTCATCGTTGCTTTCAATAATGTGCCCCATTTTTTTGGCATTTGTGAGCAAATATTTTAGGGCTGCAATTCTGAAAACATAGCGGTTGGTTTCTTCGGTAAATTGTAGTTCGTAAAAGTCAGAACTTCCCTGATAATCAACTTGTTTTTGATAGCCTGCTCCACCACAATTATAGGCTGCTGCTGCGGCTGTCCAGCTGCCTAATTTGTTTTTATATTCCAACAGGTATTTGGCTGCGGCGGCGGTAGCTTTTTCAATGTTGTATCTTTCGTCTATGTCTTCGTTAACTTCTAATGCGTATTTTGCTGCTGTGGGTTTCATAAATTGCCAATAGCTTGCTGCGCCCACGTTGGACACTGCATTGAGCAATAAAGAGCTTTCTGCAACGCATAAATATTTGATGTCGTTTGGCACGCCTTCACGCTTTAGAATAGGCTCAATAATAGGGAATGCCCTGCCGGCTAATTTGAGCATATAAAGCTGCTGTGCGTGATGATAATAGTTGCTTAAAAGTTCGCGCTCAAATTTTTCTTTAGCGTCTTGTTTTTCAAGCGGAATTTTTTCGCCGCAGAAGTCCATTTGGGTAGGTAATTCGGGAGGATACCACTGCATGGTGTTTCTGCCCGGGGCTTCGGTTTCTTTTGTTTCTTTGGGGATATAAGCCATAGCTGCTACCAAGCCGAAAGCGAAGATGCTACCGGAGCAAAAAATGATGATGTTGCGCTTAATAGAAGACGTATTTTTTGATGCCATGAATGGTGATTTTAGTGTGAAAAAATGATGTTGTAAATTGATACCACACAAACTTAGCGGAAAGAAGTGAAAATCAGAAAAAAAAGGGTATATTTGTTGCTTAAACAGTAAAAAAAGTAGTTTAAATGTTCAGGTTGTTATTAGTTAGTGCGTTAATTTTTCCGTTTTGCTGCATGGGGCAGGATAATCTAATTGTAAAATTAGATGCCAATAAAAGTGATAATGCGCAAAAAAAATATGTTTTTACAGATGTGATAAATTTAGAAAACACATCTATAAAAAATCAGGCAAGTTCGGGTACGTGCTGGAGCTACAGCACTAATTCGTTTTTAGAGAGTGAGATGATGCGGATGGGTAAGAATCCGGTGCAGCTGTCGCAGCTGTATAGTGCACGGCGCGTGTATGAAGAAAAGGCAGAGGCTTATGTGAGAATGCACGGTTCGGTGAGTTGGGGTGATGGCGGAGAATGCCATGATGTGATAAACATGTATGCAAAGTATGGGGCGATGCCGCAAAGCGCATATACGGGTTTGCACTATGGGACAGACAAAAACAAGTTTGGCGAGTTTCAGGCGATA
>RGMU01000160.1 GCA_010021705.1 Chitinophagia bacterium
ATATACGGAGACCTCAGTTTCAAAGAAATAGCCGAAGCCACTAATGTAAGCATCAACACCTCTTTAGGCAGAATGCGGTACGCGCTCCTCAATCTTAGAAAAATGATAACAGCTAAGAAATTAGTGTTGCGTTAATACTTTTGCTATATTTGCAATATGGCGCAGTTGAGTAGATTTTTTTATGAAGGGGCTATCACCACAAACGATACCATTTCTTTAGAAGAAGAAACAGCAAAGCATATTTGGCAGGTATTAAGGATGCAGCCCGGCGATGATATAGAAATTGCAGACGGTAAAGGAACTGTAGGCATAGCCACCATTACGGAGGCTGATAGATATGAGTGCAAAGTAAAGGTGCATAAAACACAGTTTTACCTTCGCCCAGCATATTTGTTTCACCTTTGTGTGGCATTTACCAAAAACAACAGCCGTAACGAATGGCTGATAGAAAAGGCTACCGAATTAGGCGTAGCCTCTATAACGCCCATTGCAGCAGCAAGAAGCGAAAAGGTGCACTTTAGAGATGACCGTTGGGAAAAACTTATCATTTCTGCCCTGCTGCAGTCTAAGCAAAACTATCGCCCTTTGCTGTATAATGTTACCACTTATCTGGAACTGCTAAGGAAATTTGCCCATATTCAGCACCGGTATATTGCCCATTGCATACCCGATACACCCAAAATATCTTTTGCAAGCTGCATTTTGCCTAAAAATGAGGTGGT
The DNA here is from genome assembly GCA_010021705.1 of Chitinophagia bacterium. Classification (GTDB taxonomy): domain Bacteria; phylum Bacteroidota; class Bacteroidia; order Chitinophagales; family Chitinophagaceae; genus RGMU01. Next base: position 723 of record RGMU01000160.1, read on the forward strand.
GTTGCTCATTGGTCCCGAAGGCGACTTTAAGCCCGAAGAAGTGCAGTTGGCAGACACCTTTAGCTATCGTGCCGTATCTTTGGGGGCGGGTAGGCTAAGAACCGAAACCGCTGCCATTGCCGCAGCAGCTTATTTTAACTTATTGAACGATGATTAAACACCTTATTGCGAAAACTATCCTGTGCTTGCTGTGCGTAAGTACGCTACATGCTCAGTCTATGAAACTTGCCCTCTTGGTCTATAATGGAGGCGGAGATTGGTATGCCAACCCTACCTCTCTCAAAAACTTGGCACAGTTTTGCAACGAACAGTTGCGCACTCAATTTGACCCTACCGAAGCGCGTGTGGAGGTAGGCGGTACTGAAATATTTAACTACCCGTTTGTGCACATGACCGGGCACGGCAGGTGGGCACTAAGCCCTGCCGAAACCAAAAACCTACGCGAATACCTGATAGGCGGGGGCTTCTTGCACATTGACGATAACTACGGTTTAGACCCTTATGTTAAACCCGAACTCAAAAAAGTGTTTCCCGAGCTTGATTTGGTAGAACTACCCTTCAACCACCCCATATATCACCAAAAATACCAATTTAACAATGGGCTACCCAAAATACACGAGCATGACAATAAGCCCCCTAAAGGCTATGGGCTGATATACAAAGGCAGATTAGTAGTGTTCTATAGCTATGAAACCGACTTGGGCGATGGATGGGAAGACCCTGAAGTGCACAAAGACCCGCCGGAGAAGCACTTAGCAGCCCTCCAAATGGGTGCAAACCTTATTCAGTATGTATTTTTGCACACAGACAACAAACCCTGATATTTTAACAAAACAATAGCGCGAATAAAACACCAACTTATTAAAAATATGCTATCTTTGCAGTGGGTATATTTTTCATAAGGTGCAAGTAAAGCTTTGACGTAAGTCAAGGCTTTATTTCTTTTAAACTCTAACTACTTATACACCTTTCTTTTAAGCTCAAAGCTCGTACCTAAATACACTTTCCTGACCACCTCGTCTGCTGCAAGTTCTTCTGCCGTGCCTGCCTTTAATATCTTTCCTTCAAATAGCAAATAAGCCCTGTCTGTAATAGACAGCGTTTCCTGCACATTGTGGTCGGTAATCAATATGCCTATTTGCTTATATTTTAGGGTGGCTACTATGCTTTGTATATCTTCTACGGCTATGGGGTCTATGCCGGCAAACGGCTCGTCAAGCAGTATAAATTTGGGGTCAACCGCTAAGGCACGCGCTATTTCAGTTCTGCGCCTTTCGCCCCCGCTTAGCACATCACCGTTGCTTTTGCGCACATGCGTCAGCCTAAACTCTTCTAACAAAGACTCTAATTTTTTACTCTGTTCCATTGCCGTTAGCTTGGTCATCTCAAGCACTGCTTTAATATTATCTTCCACCGACAGCTTCCTAAATATGGACGCTTCTTGCGGCAAATAGCCTATGCCCATATTGGCACGCCTATACATAGGGTACTTAGTAATGTTAATATCATCTAAAAACACCTCCCCGCTATCGGGCTTTACTAACCCCACCACCATATAAAAGGAAGTCGTTTTGCCCGCACCGTTAGGTCCTAAAAGCCCTACTATTTCCCCTTGCTTCACCTCAAACGAAACCTTATTTACCACAGTCCGCTTACCGTAGCGTTTTATTAACAAGTTAGTATGTATTTTCACAATTTAGTCTCTTACCACAAATATAGCAATCCTACCCCATATAGCATAAAAAAATCGGCTTATCAATCCAATAAGCCGATTTTTGTAAATGAAATGAGTGAATAGCAATTACCTATTACTTTATCACCGTTATTTTGTGTGTGGTGCTTGCAGTGCTATTCCGCAACGTTACAAAGTAGATACCCGCAGGTAGTTTATCGGTAGGGTAGGTGAAGCGGTTGTTGGTAATGTGGTCTGCTATGCTTATTGGTGTTTGGTATTGCTTGCCCGCAACGTCTGATAAAGAGAACGTAATATCATTATTAGCAGCCATATCTGCAAACGTAAGCACAATATTTTCCGTGGCAGGGTTAGGTGCTATGGTAAACTCCGGCATGGCATTCACATTTTGTAAAGCACTAACACCGGCTAATTGCTTATAATAATTTACGTCAAATATTTGAGACGCGCCACCCATTGCCGTATCATAATACATCAATAGCACGGGCGAGTGAAAACCGTCTTTATACCACTCATAGTAGTCATATCTGTATGAATTTACATCTGGTCCTGAAGACGTGTAAAAACTATCTGTTTCCACATATATGCGGTGTATTCTCATCACATTCGGCGTGGTGCCGGTTGGCAAAGTAAGCGTACCATAGCCATCATATATAATGCTGTCCACATACTTATATTGGTAAAAGCCCGTACTATCACTATTTTGATATAAAACTGTGTCGCGGAAGCTGCTGCCATACGTCATGGGGAAGCGGAAAAAATCTTCAGGATTAACAGCTACGCTTACACCAAAAGAATAGGAGTTGCCTAAATGCGCAAAACGACTTGAGTTGGTAATAAAATAATTATAGCTTGGGCTGCTGCCAATATATACCACATTGGCTAAAGTAGCACCGGGAAAAGAAGCGCAATCAGGCGTAGAACTGCAAGCAACATATTCGCTCGTGTCGGCAGACGTAATAGATAAGGTAGAATAATTCCAAGTAACTGCTGCCCCTGAAGCCCCTTTGTTGATGCCGGTGGTGTCGCAATATTGGATTCTAAATTTGTCGCCCACTGCCGGATTAATGCTACTTGTTAGTGTTGGCTGTGCTGTGGCTGAAATAACGCCCGATAGGGCTAAAAGTGCCGTTGTAATAAGTTTTTTCATATATACTTTTAATGCAATACTATTAATGACGTAATAAGCAACCAATTTGTTTGTAGAGTACAAAAAAATACTTTACAATGACTCTAAAATCGCATACTTAGTTTAAAGCAAGCGCACAAAAGTAATCAGTGAAAAGCAATTATTATCACTTTATCACCGTTATTTTATGTGTAGTGCTTGCGGTGCTATTCCGCAGCGTTACAAAGTATATGCCCGCAGGTAGCTTATCGGTAGGAGCTTCACCATTATCAATTAACCACCACCATATTCACCACATTCCCCCCTTACCCTTCAGGCTAACGTAATAAATGCCTGCGGATAGCGTGGCTATGCTTACCGCAGTGTGCTACTTCTTCCCCCTTGCTTGGTTCGGGCTTGCTTTACCTTATTTAAAAGGGCAAGTCATCTGGTTCTTCAGTTGCATTTTCTTTAATTATTTTATTTTTTGTATTTAATTTATTGTTAATTTCATGCAAATCCCTTATTTGATTTTCTAAGATTGTCTATTGCCCATAGCGGTTGAAGGTTAGTATAATGGAAGCAAATCTTTTGTTGTTCAATATCAGTTAAATCAAATGATGCACATGGTTTTATATGGTCTATATGCCATTCCCCATAATTACTCCACGCCATATCTTCTTTAAATTGAGATTCTAGATGTAATTTTAAAAAGTCTACAGAGCAACCTACAAGATCCAATGTTTTATTTGATTTTGAATTTTTTATTGCTCCATTAATTCTTCTTGAACAATTATCCTTTATTCTTACATTTATATTATTTTGTCTTCTATCTCTGTAATATGTATTTCTTTTGT